>DATGVD010000529.1:0-9342 GCA_035300785.1 Pyrinomonadaceae bacterium
CCCTCCCTCACCGCCCCACCCCAACCGAGATGCTCGGTTGGGGACCCCGGAGGTCGGGCTACCGCCCCGAAGCGCGCTCGACCGCCCGCCTGGCGGCAACAACACCCCAGCCTTGTCGATCGACCTCGATTTCGGGGACGCGCTCCGCCGTGTCAATGAGGATGCGTTTGATTTGCTGGGGCGTCAGACGTGGATTCGCTTCCAGCATGCAGGCAACAATCGAAGAAACAATCGGCGCCGCGAAGGAAGTTCCATCGACGTACTTATAGTGGCCGCTGATTACGTTCCCTTCACGCAACTTGATCGTGATCAGCTGCCGCATTAGCGAAATCCGCAGGCAACGCGCCTCGTCCAAATCTTTGTCAATGCCGGCGTGCTGATCAATTGCTGGGCGGAGTTCTTCGTCCGTCAACCCGTTGAGATGCGAATAGAGCTCAGCCTCTTCAGCCGTCGGCGTGCTGGGTAGAATCGGCGCCGCCACCCAGATTCCCGGCGCGATCAGTTCGGGCTTCTGCAAACCGTCAATCGTCGGTCCGTATGATGATCGATACATGCCGCGGCGCGCGCGATCCAGAGAGTTCTGATCGTCCAACCCGCCCACCGCGATGCATGACGGTGCGCTCGCCGGCGGCAGGACCGGATGTCCCGGGACGTGGCCCGCATTTCCCACGGCGCAAACCACTGTTAAGCCCGCGCGCGTGCAACGCTCAACCGTTTGCGCGAGTGGATTCGTAAGATAACTCTCTTCAAAGTCTCCGCCGGCCGAAATATTGACCACGCGAATCTGGTGTGCTTCAGCGTGCGCCAACACCCACTCGAGCCCCTGCCGAATTTGATCTTCACTAATCCGACCCGTGCGTCCGATCTTCACCAGCACGACGTCGGCTTCCGACGCGATGCCCCGATAGAAACCATCCGACAAGGCTCCGTTTCCGGCAGCCACGACCGAAGTCATCATGCCGTGCCAGCTGGCAACGTCGGTTGTTTCGAGCGAAGTCAGATCGCCTTCGGTCGCGAAGATGCTGTGGTAGGCGCGAATGCGATTGCGCGGCGTCGTCAGATCCGTATGAGCATAAAAGCCTGAATCAAGAAACGCGATCGTGACACCGCGCCCGGTGAATCGTTCGTCCGCGCCCATGCGCAAAGGCGTCGGCAGGACAAAATCATTCTGTTCGAACACTGCCGCGTGCGATTCGCTTTGCCGTTGAGCGCGACTAAACAGTTCCACGCAGCGGGTGCAGACTTCGTCGGCGTTCGCCGACGCTGCGTTCGAGCTGACGATCTCCCTCAGGTTATCAGGCAGATCACGCAGCGGGAGCAGACCACCATGCGCGAAACCTTCGCAAACCGGGCAGACGATTGCCGGGTTCGCTAACTCAGGTGAAGTGCTCTCGATGGTTGTGTCTTCCATTTTCCGTCTAGCTTAAAGCTTTTTGCTGGTCAGCGAAAACGCGCGCCATGGACACCGGCTTTTGCAGGTTGAGAACGAAACCCGTTCACACCGGCTCGCTACTTACTACAGCCGCCCTCTAGCACGCTTCAACTCTTCCGCAACGCGGTCGGGCGAAGTCCCACCTGTCTGCGACTTCGTTGCCAGCGTCTGTTCGAGCGACAGAGCTGCGAAAACGTCCTGGTCGATCAGGGGCGAAAAGGATTTCAGGTCGGGTAATGACAGATCATTCAGCTCTACTCCGCGTTCAATCGCTTGCACGACGACGCGCCCAACGGTTTCATGCGCTGCGCGAAAAGGCAGGCCCTTTCGCACCAGGTAGTCCGCCAGTTCGGTTGCGTTCAGGTACCCATGCGAGGCAGCTTCGCGCGCGCGCGCTTCGTTCAAGCGGATGTTGCGCAGCACCGTGGCCGTCACGGCCAGACTCGCGTTGAGGGTATCAACGATGTCGAAGAGTGCTTCCTTGTCCTCTTGCATGTCCTTGTTGTAAGCGAGCGGCAGTCCCTTCATCGTCGCGAGCAGCGCCGTGAGATGTCCGAACACTCGTCCGGCCTTGCCGCGCACCAACTCCATCGAGTCGGGATTCTTTTTTTGGGGCATCAGGCTGGAGCCGGTGGCGACGGCATCGCTGAGTTCAAAGAAACCGAATTCAGTTGTCGAGTAAAGAATGGTGTCTTCGGCGAGACGCGAGAGATGGATCATGATGAGCGACGCGGTGCTCGCGAATTCAATGCAGAAATCACGATCGCTGACGGCGTCGAGACTGTTGCGTGAGATTCCGTCGAAACCGAGAGCGCGCGCTACGGCATCGCGATCGATAGGGTAGGAAGTTCCGGCCAGCGCTGCGGAACCGAGTGGTAATACATTGGCCCGCTTGCGCACGTCGGCGAGTCGTTCCCCATCGCGCGCCAGCATTTCGAAATACGCGAGACACCAGTGCGCAAACAGGACTGGCTGGGCGCGCTGCAAATGCGTGTACCCGGGAATGACAGCGTCGCGATGCGCTTCGGCAAGATCAAGCAAAGCCACCTGCGCGTCGCGCATTGCAGATGCAAGGCGATCAATTTCGTCGCGCAGCCACAGACGCAGATCCGTCGCGACCTGATCGTTTCGGCTGCGTCCGGTGTGCAACTTGCGACCCGTGTCGCCAATCATTTCCACCAGCCGCGCCTCGACGAACGAATGCACATCTTCTGAATTCGGTTCGTCAAAATAGCTCGCATCGGTTTGGCCTTGATTGAGAATTGCGTGGAGCGCTGACTTAATCTCGTTCGATTCAGGGCCCGTCAACACGCCAGCGCCTGCCAGGCCGTCGCAGTGAGCGATGCTGGCGCGCACGTCGACTGCAAACAGCCGGCGATCGAAACGAAAGCTCCGATTGAACTCGGCAAAGCCGGGGTCGGTCTTGCCGGTGAACCGTCCACCCCAAAGATTCTTGTTTCGTGCTTCACTCATGATTGCCATCCGCTTCGCTCGCGCATTGTGCAACACCTCAGCGATTTTCGCCACTTAACTTCTGACTTGACGAAACTGCATAACCAAGGCTATTTTATGCAGGTATGCGTAGATAATGCAACTCTTCTGCATTATCGCGCGTCCGACGGTGGGCAGGCCCGGATGTTGAAACGAGAACGACAAAAGAAACTTCTCAGCCTGATTCGCGCGAAACGCATCGGCACGCAGGAAGCGTTGCGCTCGCATCTTGAGCGCGCAGGCGTCTCGGCGACACAGTCGAGCGTGTCGCGTGACCTTGAGGAATTGGGGATCGTCAAACATCACGGCTCGTACGCTCTGCCACATGCGAACGGAGATTCAGCGCGCGGGTTGTTGAGCCTGGACGTCGCGGGCGACGTGCTGGTGGTGGCGAAGTGTCTGCCGGGCCGCGCTTCCGCCGTAGCCGTCGAGATTGATGACGCGGCACTTCCCGAGATCGTCGGCACGCTGGCAGGCGAAGATACGATCTTTATCGCGGCCCATGATCAGAAGTCGCAGCGCGCCGTGATCAAGAAGATTTGGGAGCTGTTTGGATGAAGGAGAACCGGCCACAGAGGCACTGAGATACAGAGATGAGGAAATCAGCCATAGATGAACACAGCTCTTCACCGACAAGAGATTGCAAATCCCGATCTGTGTCTATCCGCGTTAATCCGTGGCTGATATTTGTATATGCTTTCTCTCCGTGGCTCTGTGTCTCTGTGGCAATTTATTCCCTAATATGAGTGACAAGATTAACAAGATCGTCCTGGCTTACTCCGGCGGACTCGACACGTCGGTCATGCTGCGCTGGTTGAAAGAACAATACCGGTGCGAAGTCGTCTGCTACTGCGCCGACGTCGGCCAGGGCGCGGAGATGGACGGGCTCGAGGAAAAAGCCAAAGCGACTGGCGCGTCAAGACTCTACATCGAAGACCTGCGCGAAGAATTTGTGCGCGACTATGTCTGGACCGCGGTCAAAGCCAACGCCCTTTATGAAGGTGTCTATTTGATGGGCACTTCGCTGGCGCGGCCGGTGATCGCGAAACGGCAAATTGAGATCGCGCGCAAAGAAAATGCCGACGCGGTAGCTCACGGCTCGACCGGCAAGGGAAACGATCAGGTGCGATTCGAGCTGACTTACTACGCCTTGCAGCCGGACATCAAGGTGATCGCGCCGTGGCGTGATTGGGAATTCAAAGGCCGCACCGATCTGATTGCTTACGCCGAAGCCTACGGGATTCCGGTCAGTGCGACGATCGACAAACCCTATTCAACCGATCGCAACTTGATGCACGTCTCGTATGAAGGCGGAATCCTGGAAGACCCGTGGGCTGAACCGCCCGAGAATATTTTTCAGATGACGGTTTCGCCTGAGAAGGCAAAGGCCGAGGCCGAATACGTCGAGATCGGATTCGCCCACGGCGAGCCAGTGTCCGTCGATGGCGAGCGGTTGGATCCGGTTGCTCTTTTGACAAAGCTGAATGAATTGGGCGGCGCGCATGGAATCGGCCGCGTCGATCTGGTCGAGAATCGTTTCGTCGGCATGAAGTCGCGCGGCGTTTACGAGACGCCCGGCGTCACGATTCTGCAAGCAGCGCATCGCGCCCTGGAATCAATCACGCTGGATCGTGAAGTCGTTCGTTTGCGCGATTCGCTCAGCGTGAAGTTTGCCGAGTGTGTCTATTATGGCTTCTGGTTTGCGCCGGAGTTCGAGTTGATGCGCAAGCTGAACGATGAAATGCAGCAGCCGGTGAATGGCGACGTGCGGCTGAAACTCTATCGCGGCAACGTGATCGTCGTCGGTCGACGCTCGCCCAATTCGCTTTACGACGAACGCATTGCGACCTTTGAAGCAGACACCGTTTACAACCAGCGCGATGCGGAAGGCTTTATCAAGCTGAACGCGCTGCGTTTGAGACTGCGAGGTGGCCAGTGAGCAGGATGATCGAAGCAGACAAGATCGGATCGGCGACCTCGCCGCTGAATCTGTCACGGGCGATCGCGGTCGTTGAGTCGGACGGCGCGCCGCGCGCTGGCGACGTGGTCGCGGTGCGGGTGCTGACGGACAACGCGACTTACAACATGCTGGAACTGCCGACGGGCAGACTGGCAAAAGTGAATCCGGGCGACGTGCTGCTCGGCGTCCTCGGCCGGCGGCGCGCGCTGAAGGGTTTCGTCGGCGACGTGCCGGCAACTGTGGCGGCCGGCGACGAACTTCATCTTCTGAATCTTGGCGGGGTCATCGGAAGTTGCAGCGGACACCATTCCAGCCTCGACGACGCGATCAAGGTCGAAGTCATCGGTCTGGTCAGTGACGATCTGGGCCGCGTTCGGAACATCGGCGATGTGGGTTTGCCTTTGCGCGAGACGCTGGGTGCTTCAGCGCCGCTGGTGGTGATCGCCGGCGCGTGCATGAACAGCGGCAAGACTTACGCCGCGACGGAAATCATTCAGCAGGCGACGCGCGCCGGTCTGCGGGTGGCCGCGGCGAAGCTGTCCGGGATCGCCTGCCTGCGCGACACATTGAACATGGCCGACCACGGCGCGATTGCGACCGCCAGCTTTCTCGATTGCGGCTTGCCATCGACGGTAGGCGCGGACGATTTGGCGCCGGTGGCAAAAGCGATTATTGGGCGCCTGAATGAAAGCGCTCCGGATCTGATCGTAATCGAACTCGGCGACGGCATACTGGGCGGGTACTCAGTCGAGTCGGTTTTTGAAGATGCCGAGTTTCGCGAAGCGATGGTCGCGTTGGTCTTTTGCGCTTCGGATTATGTGGGTGCGTGGGGCGGCATCGAGCTGTTCAAACGGCGGGGAATCAAAGTCGATCTAATTGCCGGTTCAGTCACTGATTCGAAAATGGGCGAAGACTTTGTCGAGCGCGAGTTCGGCGTGCCCGCGGGAAACGCGCGCCGAAATGGGGTGAAGTTGTTCGAGATGGTTAGAAAGAAGGTTTCAGGTTTCAAGTCTCAGGTTTCAAGTTCGCCCTCGTTGGCGAATCACTGAAGCTCCAACAGACAGAACCTGGCACTTGAAACCTGAAACCTGAAACCTGAAACATGAAACTGAGAATTGCAATTTTCGGCGGCTCTGGCTACGGCGGTTCGGAACTGCTGCGGATTTTGCTGTCTCATCCAAACGCTGAGATTGGAATCGTTACCGCGAACGAGCACGCCGGGAAAGCAGTCAGTGAAGTGCATCGCAATCTCCTCGGGTTGACTGATCTGAAATTCACCAAGGCGCCGGAGGAGCTCGAAAGTCTGGCAGATTTTGATTGCGCACTATTCGCTTTGCCGCACGGACAGGCGATGGAAATCGCGCCGCGACTCCCGGCCAGCGTGAAAATAATCGACCTGTCGGGCGACTTTCGTCTGCGCGATGCAGAGAGCTTCGCGCAACACTACGGCCGCGCGCACACGGCCCTGGATGCGCAGTCGCAGTTTGTTTACGGGCTAACCGAAACCAATCGCGAGGCGATAAGAACAGCACGCTGCGTCGCGAATCCTGGATGTTTTGCTACCGCGACTCTGCTTGGTCTCGCGCCCCTGGTCGCAAACAATCTGTTAAGTTGCCGGGTGATTGTCGATGCAAAGACCGGTTCGTCCGGCTCGGGCGCAAAGGCCGCGGCGAACACGCATCATCCGCAACGCAGCAACTCGTTCTACGCTTACAAGCCTTTTGTCCATCAGCACGTGCCAGAGATTGAGCAGGAACTGAAGAGCCTCGGCGATTGGCACAATGAGTTGATTTTCATGACGCACTCGCTGCCGGTTTCGCGCGGCATCTTCGCTTCGATCTACACCGAAACGAAGAGCGAAATTAGTGCGGCACAGGCGCGCGTGATGTTCGCAGAGTTTTATCGCGATTCGTTTTTCGTGCGGCTGGTCGAAGGCAGCCCGGACATCAATTGGGTCAAGACGACGAACTTTTGCGACATTGGTTTTGCCGCGCGCGGGCGTCAACTGGTTGTCTTCACGGCCATCGACAACCTGGTCAAAGGCGCCGCGGGCCAGGCCGTGCAGAATATGAACTTGATGTTTGGCTTGAATGAGACGACGGGGTTGATGCTAACGGGTTCGAACCCGTGAAAAACATCAACCACAAAGATACGAAGTCACAAAGGCTGAACCGAAGATAGGTTGAATGACCTGAATGGATTGCTTTGTGTCTTCGTGCCTTTGTGGTGAATGTTTGAATATCTTATGAACGCCATTGACAAGCTGGAGCAAACGGTCGAGCGAGAGGAGAGGTTCCAACTCGCGACGTACAAGAAAATGCCGGTCGTCGCGGAGCGTGGCGACGGTGTTTGGATCTACACGAGCAGCGGCGATCGATATCTTGATTTGTACGGTGGCCACGCGGTCGCCGCGACGGGCCATTGTCATCCGCATGTAGTCGCGGCGATTCGCGAGCAGTCAGCTAAACTTCTTTTCTATTCCAATCTCGTCTATTCCGAGGCTCGGGCACGCGCGGCAGAAAAACTGATTTCGATTGCGCCGGCGTCGCTTGCGAAGGCGTTCTTCTGCAACTCCGGCACCGAAGCGAACGAGAACGCGATGCGCATGGCGCGGATGGCGACGGGCCGCGAGAACATCATCACCTTCAGCGGCGGATTTCATGGCCGCACTGCGGATGCGATCAGCGCGACGTTCCTCGGTAAATATCGCGAGATCGGCAAACCAAATGTGCCCGGACATCTGCAAGCGGAATTTGGCGAGATCGAATCAGTGCGCGGATTGGCGGACGACTCGGTCGCCGCGATCATGCTCGAGCCGATTCAATCGATGGCGGGAGTTCGGATGGCGGGTTCGGAATTTTATCAGGCGCTGCGTGGGTTGTGTGACGAGCGCCAGATCGTTTTGATTTATGACGAAGTGCAAACCGGCATCGGCCGCACGGGCGATTGGTTCTTTGCCGGCAGCCGAGCGGGCGGCAGTGTCATACCCGACATCATCACTCTGGCGAAAGCTCTAGGCAGCGGCATACCCGTCGGCGCTTGTCTGGTGACTGAAAAGATCGCTTCGCACATCAAAGAAAACGATCTGGGCACGACGTTTGGTGGCGGCATGATCGCGATGGCCGCGGTGATGGCGACCCTGGAAGCGATCGAGAGCGATGGAATGCTGGCGAACGTCCGCGAAGTTGAAACTTATTTGCGCGAGCGGCTGAAAGAGATCGAGCAGGTTGTGAATGTTCACGGTCTTGGTTTTTTGCTCGGGCTTGAATTTGCAGATAAAGCCAAGCCGATTCATGAAGCATTGCTCGAACGTAAGATCATTACTGGGACGTCGAGTGACGCAAAGGTTTTGAGACTGTTGCCGCCATTGTGTTTGGGGAAGGAAGAGGTTGATCTGTTCGTCAATGCGCTAAGCGGGATAGTTTTAGCCGCAGATTAACGCGGATACACGCCGACAAGACGGCGACTTAAAGACCTAATGACATTCTTGCACTAATCCGCGTTTATCTGCGTTCATCCGCGGCCGGTTGTTCTTATGAACTTTCTAAATACAGTGGACCTGGCTCGGGCGGAACTCGATCAACTGATCGAGGCCGCCGTGCGGTTCAAGCGCGGCGATGATCAATCAAAGCCGCTCGCCGGCCGCTCAGTCGCGCTGGTCTTTTTCAATCCCAGTCTGCGAACGCGCGCATCAATGCAGGTGGGAATTTACGAACTGGGCGGGAACGCAGTGGTGCTGGAACCGGGCGGGACGAGTTGGACTTTGGAGCATCGCGAAGGCGCGGTGATGGATGGGGACAAGACTGAACATGTTGCCGAGTTTGTGCGCGTGCTCGGTCGTTATTGCGTGGCGATTGGCGTGCGAACGTTTGCAGCCCTGAAAAACTGGGAAGAAGAGCGCGCTGATCCAATTCTTACTGCGTTCGCAAAGTATTCCGACGTGCCGGTGATCAATCTCGAGTCGGCGATGCATCATCCGTGTCAGGCCATGGCGGACATGATGACGATTCGAGAAAAACTCGGCGAAGGACGCAGAAACGTTCTGCTGACCTGGGCGTGGCACCCGAAGCCCCTGCCGATGGCCGTGCCGAACAGCTTTGCCCTGGCGTGCGCGCAGATGGGCCATGATCTCGTCATCGCTCATCCGCGCGGCTATGAACTTGATGAAGAGTTGATAGAGGAGATCAAGAGGCAGGCGGCAGGGGCCGGCGGCGAGATCACGATTGAGCACGACGCTGAAAGAGCCTTTGACGGCGTGGAAGTCGTCTGTGCGAAGAGTTGGGGCAGCAAAGATTTCTACGGTGCGCCGGAAAAAGATATTACCGAGCGCGTGCAGTATCGCGACAAGTGGATCGTGGACGAAGCTAAGATGGCGCGCACGAACTCGGCTATCTTCATGCATTGTCTGCCGGTGCGAAGGAATGTGATCGTGACAGACGGGGTAATCGATTCCGCATCG
>DATGVD010000530.1:0-4928 GCA_035300785.1 Pyrinomonadaceae bacterium
GTCGTCCTCGTCAAATCGGCGCAGCATGTTGAACTCGTTTGGGAGTCCGCGAACGAATCCTGCGGCCACTATCGCCAGCGTGGCCTCCCAGCCGGGGCCGCCGCTGATCGGCGAGGCCGCGCTGCCAATGTTCAGGTTTGGATTGAACACAAGCGGCTGCACCAGGTAAGCGCGCGGAATGCGATGCGAGTAGAGATAGTCGCCTTTCAGCGATACGCCTCGCCACGGTTTGTAGTTCAGCTTGCCCTCGATACTGTGTTCGTTCGACTTGGGAACATCTCGAAATGTGCGGTTCCAGATCTCCCAGTTGTATTCCGCTTCCAAGCCGAACTTTTTGTTCACGTCCCACTGCCACGTGACGGTCGTGTCATGACGAGTGTATGAAGTCGGAAAATTCTCCATCGCCAGGCCATAGTTATCGATCGCCGTGCGCACCGTCGAATCGCCGAACAGCGGCAACCCTGGGAAGGTGACGATCGGGCTTTGATTCTGCATGTCATCGCCGCGGTACTCGATCACGAAGCGCATGTCGTGCCAGGGCTTGCTGGCCAGAGCGACGTCGCCGTTCAGCGTGCGAACGACACCGTTAAGTGATGGTCGCGGCAGCGCGAGTCCAAAGAGGCCCGGTTGGCCCGCAAGTACCCCCGTCAGATTCGCGGTAATCATTGCCGAATTCAAAGTGTACGGCAGGAACGGCACGTTCTGCGTCCCTCTTCCCCAGGTGAACTCACCTCGCAGTTGGGTATCATGCGGGAAATCCACGCTCGCGTGCACACTGAAGCTTTGATAGTCATTGTCAGGCGCCTCAGCTAGTTGGGCTCGGACAAAACGATTGCGTCCAATCGGAAATGTCGGTGGCCCGCTCGACAAGGCATCGGTAACGCGAAACGGATTCTCCCACGTCAGCGTCGGAACGTTATTCCTGAACAGAGAGAGGCTGTAGTCCATTCCAACTCTCCACTTGGGACGGGAATACTGAAAGCCGAAGGTTAGATTGGTTGTGTGCTGATTTACCGGCTCGGGCAATTCCATTCCAAGAGACTCCCAGACGCCGTCATTCACGCCGGGGATCGAAGTCGGAAAAATATTTTGACGCGCGAAGGTGCCGGTGTCTCTCGGGCGCGTGCCATTAAGACGCAGGTGTTGCGCGCGAAAATAGAACTCCCAGTTCTTGTTCGGGCGATAGGATTGCGTCACCAAAAGTTGGTCCCAGCGCACGCGCAACGTCACGGTCGGCGAAGCCCCCACTGCCTGGCTCACCAATGCCGGCAACGCGGTACCAAGCGTTTGCGCCGGGTTACCTGCGTTCGGCGCCGCTTCCAACGCGGCGCGCAAAACTGGATCGACAGACAAGAATCCTGGCCCAGTGAGCACATGAAGCGTACGTCCCTTGTCGTAGTAGCGCGGGATCTGATCCCACAAGAATCGCGTTCGGAATTTTCCTATTTTTTCGATTACGGCGCTGTAGCTCTGATCTCGTTCGCGAATTTCCAGCGCCTTGAAGCTCATCAGATAAGGCGAATCCGCGGACTCATATTTGAACCGAAGATTCCGGAAGGAAAAGCCCTGAGGATAGTCGCGGTACTCCTGAAACTTTCCGGGGCGGTCTCCTTCGACTTGTACACTCTGAGCCGCAATGTCGAAACTACCTTTGAAGTCGCCAAACAGCCTTTTCGGGGTTGTAGGTTTTTTCGGCTCGGGTTTCTTTTGTGCCTCCAGCTCGTTGGTGTCGCCAGGATTGATTTTTTCATCCGGTCCTTGTTGACTCCGGGCATTCGGTATGGCAAAGAGCGTCAGGACAATGGTCGCCAACAAGCACATCGTGAACTTACCAATAGATCGGATTCGGTTAGCCTGATCCAGTCTCATTGTTGGCCTCCTTAACGCGCGAATGCCTTCCCAGCGGGATGATTCGAACCGTGGACTTGAGTGTGGCAGTTCACACAACCTTTGTTGAAAGTGAAGATGTCGAATCCCGCGACGGTCTGATGCCGCCACAACATATGAATGTGGCACGCCTGGCACAACTCGTGGGTGCGCGTGGTCAACAGACTGACGTTGTTGCTGCCGTGCGGCGTATGACAGGTGAGGCAGTTCTCTCGCACCGGCGCATGTTCCCACAAGAATGGACCGCGCTTATCCGCGTGACATTGATAACAAAGCTGATTGGTGTTGCTGGCCTGAAGCATCTTGCGCCCTTCGCCGCCGTGTGGATCGTGACAGGAAGTGCAAGTGACTTTCATGCCAACCGGTTGACTATTCATTAGCTGCGCGTTGCGCGTCGTCACCCAATTCTCACTCCGGAACAAGTGGGTGGAACGCTGGAACAAAGCTTTTCGCTTTTCAGTGTGGCAACCGAGACAAGTTTCGTCGATAGTGAAATTGGCCAGCATCTTCTCCGGCAACTTTGTGTTAATGATTTCTGCGGCCTCAAGCTCTGGCGTGTTAGCGAGATTGGCAAACATTCTGTTCAGCAATTTGACGTGGTGAACGTTGTGGCACGACAAGCAACTCATATCACTTCGGTCATGCTTTCCACCCTTCCAGTTGAAGTGGCTGCGATCCATCGAGTGGCATTGGAGGCAGGACTGATTCGCTGCGGCAGATCCCAGCTTAACGGGATTGCCGACATCTCCTTTGCTGGTGGTCTTGGTACTCGACTCAGCGTGCTTTTCGCTGTTCGCGTGGCAGACTTCGCATTTTGCTGCGCGTGAATCATTTAGGAATTTTGCGCTCTTGCCGTGAGTGTCCAGGGCGAACGACTCCACAATGACCCGGTGGCATTGTTGGCAGTCTTTTCCAACTACCGTCTGTTGCCGCGCCGTCGTGGTGGACTGCGCTTCGGCAGGAGGGTTAGCGGGTTTTGCAAAGGTAAAGAACAGCGCCACACTGATCGCCGCAATCAAGAGAGCAACAACACGTATGGCGATCGATAAGGCACCAGTTCGGTGATGTCGTTCGGGCAACGGACCCACCTCCAGTCTTGGGTTACTCCTCAACTAGTCGTGAAAGCGCTAGCTACCTATACGTTCTGATGATTGCAATCTAGCCTCTCAACTCAGAGATATGAGCCTCGTCCTGATTCACTTTTCGTCACCCGAAAGACTCTGCGCTCTACTTGGTGCTTGCAGAGCGCGCAAGGTGACCTACAACAAACCTGGGGGAATGCCGTACCAACCACTGAACAGACTGACTGTTATTAATTTTCCGAGAAGATAATTGAAGTCTTAGATTTTTGCAAGGTTTTTGGTCTGAGATCTGGCCAACTCTTAACCCATGGCGGCAGTTCATTCAATGGCTGCTAGAATCAACATTGAACTGCTTGAGCACAAGGAGCGCGACCGAACACAATCGACAAGTCGGTCAGTCAAGTTAGCGAGGGATCGACCGACCAGTTCACGTTTGATTTAATGGCTCCAACAACGGCCACAAAAAGAAAAGCGTAAAAGCCGGGTCGGCATCCCAAGTCAAAACTGGACTGAACCCCTAGATTGAGACACTCGTTATAGGCACACTTAGCAGAGAAAGGAGCTGCAAAGTGGCAAAGAGACGAGTGGGACGGTATTCGAACGAGTTCCGGCGGATGTGCGTTGAGCGGATGAAGCAATGCGACGACATCGTGGCGCTGGCAGCGGAACTGGACATTCATCGGCGGCTGTTGTACCGGTGGCGCGATCAGCTCGATCCGGTCGATAAGGGTGAGTGGCCGCCGCCACAGAACTCGCGAGAGTCGAGGCTGCGCAAAGAGGTCAGTCAACTCAAGCGGGTGCTGGCAGACAAGACTGTGGAGCTGGATTTTTTCAAAGGTGCCTTGCAAAAAGTCGAGGCTCGACGCCAGCAGAGCGACGACTCTGGCGGGAAGGCATCTACGACCAAATCCGGGAAGTGATGTCCTTGCAAGGCAACTTGAGTATTGAGCGGATGTGTCAACTGGCCCAGGTGAGTCGCGCTGGCTTCTACCGATCGTTGCAGGAGCGCCAGCCAGTGGCAGAAGAGATGGAAGTGCGGTCAACCATTCAGCAGATCGTGTTGGAACATCGGCGCCGCTACGGGTATCGGCGGGTCACGGCTGAGCTGCATCGGCGCGGCATGTTGGTGAACCACAAACGAGTTTCACGGCTGATGCGTAAAGACAACTTGCTGGCGGTGCAGCCACGCGCCTTCGTTGTGACTACGGATTCCAAACACGAGTTGGAAGTCTATTTGAATCTCGCCAGCCGCATGAAGCTGACCGGGATCAACCAGCTCTGGGCGGCCGATATCACTTATATTCGCTTGCAAGCGGAGTTCGTTTATCTGGCAGTCATCCTGGATGGCTTCTCTCGTAAGGTGGTGGGCTGGGCCCTGGAACGAACACTTGGCACGCGGTTACCCAAAGCAGCATTGGAACAGGCAATCGCGGAACGGCAACCACCACCAGGCTTGGTCCATCATTCGGATCGCGGTGTGCAGTACGCCTCAGACGAATATGTTCGGGTCCTACGGCAGCACCAGATGATTCCCAGCATGAGCCGGCCGGCGAACCCTTACGACAATGCGAGCTGTGAGAGTTTCATGAAGACGCTCAAACGTGAGGAGATCTACGCCAACGACTATCGGGACCTCGATCACCTACGCGCAAACATCGAGGCCTTCATCGACCAGTACTATAATCGCTGCCGCTTACACTCGGCGCTCGGCTACAAAACGCCGGAAGAGTTTGAGCAGGCTGTGTTTTCAACGAAGGTTGCCGCGGGCGCGACGATGAGTTTTTTCAGGCATCCGGAGGACTATCGTCCCGATGAGATAAACGCAGCGCGCGGCCCAGATTCAAACACGAGGAGCGGCCCGCAGACCGCCCCCCAGACCATCGGTTTCGATGAGTCTCCGACTGGTTATTCCTTGGCGAGTTGCTCTCCAGCAGAGCTCGCCTCCGCTTCACCAGCCGA
>DATGVD010000531.1:0-9954 GCA_035300785.1 Pyrinomonadaceae bacterium
GGACATTGAAACCGAATTTGGCAAACGAGACCGGGCTATCCTGGAATTGCTCTATGCCACCGGCGTGCGCGTTTCGGAACTGGTTCAGCTCAATCTCCGCGACATCGACTTCAAAGGCAAACTGCTGCGGGTGTTCGGTAAACGCCGCAAGGAACGCATCGTGCCGTTTGGCGATCCGGCTTTGAAGGCTTTGAAGGACTACCTCGGGGTGCGCGAGACCTTCCTGATGAACGCGCCGGCCCCGAAGCGCGACGCGCAGCCTTTGGTTTTGAATTATCAGGGCACGCGCATGACGACGCGTTCAGTCGGCCGCCTGATCGAGAAATACATTCGACTCTGCGCCGGCATTCACGACATCAGCCCGCACGCGCTCCGACATTCGTTCGCGACCCATCTGCTCGATAGCGGCGCCGACCTGCGCGATATACAAGAACTGCTCGGCCACGCGCGACTTTCAACCACCCAAATCTACACCCATGTTTCAATGGAAAAACTGATTGAGGTTTACGACAAGGCGCATCCGAAGGCTTAGCCGCGCTCGACCACGCCCGGAGTCTTTAGACTTCCGCCGCTCTACTTCCGTGCGCTATGATTCCGAACTGGAACCTGCGATGGCGGGCTCTTACGTTACATGCAAGGACAAATACGCGAACATCCCCTGGCTGAACTAATTCGCGAAATCGCCGCGACAGGACTGTCGGGCGCTCTGCGCCTGGCGCGCGAGCGCGTCAAAATAGCAATCTACTTCCAGGACGGCGAACTGGTTTTCGCTGCCTCTAATGTGCGGGCACATCGCCTCCGCGAGATTGCCAGGCTGGGCGGCTTGGGTGAGGCGCAGATGAGTGACCTTTCGGCCATAACGTCGGACGACGAGCTGGCCGTGGCGCTCATCCAAAGCGGCCGAGTGACCGCCGCAACGTTGGCCATGATCCGCAGCAAACAACTTTCCGATGTCTTGCGTCTCGCGCTGTTGTGGACCGATGGAACCTGGGAGTTCGATCCGCGAGTTCGCGTGGCCAACGACATGCGCGTTGCTCTTGACGTGAATCGTTTGTTGTTAGAGTGCGCCCGTCATCTGCCGGCAGAGTTCGTGGCGTCGCGTTTTCGCGGAACCAATGGCATCACCTACCAATCGGCGGCCGTAAAAGATGCGGGGAATCTGCTTCCCGCTGAAGCATCTGTCTTCTCGCGCGCGGCAACCTCGGTCCAACTCTCCGAACTGTCCGGTTTGGGCGGTGCGAGTAAAGAAGACAATCTGCGAGCGGTCTATGCTCTGTCGTTGTCCGGCTTCCTGCAGCGCAGCGATTGGCCCGGGGTTCTGGGCGCGCAACCTTCGAAGACGCTTCACCAGAGGTCGCGCATCTCATCAACGGAAGCTCCAGGCGGAAACAACGCCGCTGAAGAGATTGATGAATCAGGCGACGTTCAGGCTTTGTTCGCGCGTTTGAAAAACGCGAGGGATCATTACGACGTGCTCGACATTGC
This sequence comes from Pyrinomonadaceae bacterium, assembly GCA_035300785.1. Taxonomy (GTDB): domain Bacteria; phylum Acidobacteriota; class Blastocatellia; order Pyrinomonadales; family Pyrinomonadaceae; genus UBA11740. The sequence continues at coordinate 1,486 of DATGVD010000531.1, forward strand.
CCGGCTGTCCAGCACCGAAGAGATCAAGAGCGCCTATCACGCTCTGGCGCGCCGCTTTCACCCGGATCACTTTCACCAGAGCGACTCCGCTTTACGCGCCCGAGTCGACTCGGCCTTCGCGCACATCGCCCGGGCTTACGAGACGTTGAGCAACAGTGCCCTGCGCGCCGCTTACGACGCGAAGCTGAATCCGAAAACCGTGGGCGCCGGCCTGAAAATTGTGACGCCGGAGAAGCCTGAGGAGCCCGCGGCGGAACCAAAAGATAAGCCGCCCAATGCGGCTGAGCGCGCGGAAGCGAGCTTTCAGCAAGGGCTGGCGGCGCTGCAACGAAACCAGCGCGATCAAGCCATTCGTTTGTTGGCCGAAGCAGCGATGCTCGCGCCGCGCGAAGCTCGCTACCGGGCAAAATATGGTCACGCTTTGATTGGAGAGACGAATGCTCGCCGGGTGGCTGAGAGCGAATTGCAGGCAGCGATTTCTTTGGAACCGAATAACGCTTCGCATCGCGTGATGCTTGCAGAGTTTTACCAGGCGATGGGACTGCGCCGACGCGCGCAGGGCGAAGTTGAACGCGCGCTAGCGACCGATCCGAAGAACGAAGCGGCAAGGGCGCTGCTGACAAGTTTGCGGAACCTGGGCTGATCGCGAATGGTGTTTGCAGTGAAGAACGAAATGCCGACCATAAACACGTTTGACAGCGATAAGCTGAACACGATTGAAATTTTTCGCAGGCTGGGCGTGGAGGCGGACGAATTCGAATGTTATCCAAATCCGCATGCGGCCCGCATCGCAGTGATTGCCGACCAGCTCGCCAGGTCTTTCAACCTTGGCGGGCGCGATCGATTTTCGTTACGCGCGGCCGCGCTGCTGCATGATTTGGGCGAAGTCGCAATGGCCCGCGATTATATTCAGCGGCCGGGATCGTTAACCGCTGAAGAGCGAATCGATCTGGCGCGGCATACGATTATCGGCGAGCGGGAAGCCGCCCGGGCCGGCGCCGATCGCGGCGCGCAACTGCTGGTGCGTTGGCATCACGAGTCCTGGAACGGCAGCGGCTATCCCGACGGTTTGCGGTTCGAACAGATTCCCCTGGGCGCGCGGATTCTGCGGGTCGCCGATGTGTACGCAGCTTTGACGGATGCGCGGCCGTTTCACGCAGCTTACTCGGAAAGTCGCGCGCGCGAGCATCTGATTGAATGGACCGGACTGGAGTTTGATCCGGGCGTGGTGCGCGCGCTGCTTTCTTTAGAGCCGGTCAGGGAACTTCAGTCTTACGCTCGCGCCGTCGAGGCGGCGCCCGAACCGATGAGCGTGTTGTCAGAACCACCTGCGGTAGCGGATGCGTAATAGATCCAAATGCAAACACCAAACGGTCTGAATACAGGCGGCATGGGATGGCTCGGTTTTGAGCTGAGCGTGCTGCGGCGTCTCAAGTTTTGCTCCGTGGCCCTGCCGCTGGCCGGCGAGCCAAACCTGGGTCGCTATCTGAAGCGTTGGGACGCGCGCGTCCTGGCAAATGATCCGGCGCGTTGGGCCTGGACCAAATCGCTGGCGTTCGTCGAGAATAATTCCGAGACGCTCACCGAAGAGGATCTCGATACCATCCTCGATGACGCCTACGTGCCGCGCAACTATTTCCACAATCCGACGCTGCTGACTTCGTTCAACGAAACGGATGCGTGGTGGTTCGACAATGTGCGCGCGAACGCCGAGCGGCTCGCGTCGCCATACAAACGCGCGCTGGCGCTTTCCCTGGGCATGGCGGCGGGCGATTACGTCTTTTCGTTCAATCTCGAGACGCGCGATTTGCGTCAGCCGCTGTCGCTCTCGGATGTTTTTCGCCGTGTCTGGAGCACGCTCTCTCGGCCGGTCAATAACGGACAAAGGAATACCAGTTCGAACCAGCCGGTGAAGAATTTTCTGGCTGAGCTTTACGACGTCGATTTGGTTTTTTTGCGCCTGCCCCGCACGGCGCGCGCCGCCGACAGCCGCAACATTCGCGTGTTGACGTGGCGCGAAGAGTGGCTGCGGCAGGGCCGGAACTCTGCGAGCGAGCCGGGACGCGACCGCGTGGCAAAATTGAGCGCCCACGTCGAAACCAAAGAGCAGTATCTCGGGCTGGTTGAAGACTTATTGCAGACCGCCGCACATTTGCCTTTGTGGGCAATCGAGGGCATCAGCGACGGCTTCGTTTCAAAGGATGAGTTGGTGGAATGCGTCGGCAAAACGCGCAAGATCGACGCCGTATACACGAAAGACTTTTCAGAGTTGCTGGGAAGTCAGTCGGTGATTATTACGGCGGCGGCGTGAGGTGGCCTTCACAAACGATTACCGGGGCCAGCTGAATATTGAGGATTAAAGCTCCGTAGGAGCGTGATATTTATAGCACGCAAGTCTTGAACTATTGCTCGTGCTCCAAAGGAGCGAAATCAGATTTCGCTCCTTTGGAGCAAAGAACATTGAACGGTTGCGTCCGGCTATAAATATTTCGCACCTACGGTGCGAAGCTACTTAGGTGAATGGAACGTGAGTCCGCTTGGGGCCGCGGTGTTGAAAGCTCCCAGGCGGCTTCGTTTATTTCATCACGCGCCGCGATTCTGTGCGCGGCTGGCGGCAAAGCACTCACCGCACAGCACTGGCCGGCCCGCCTGGGGTTTGAAGGGGACGCTGTCGCCCTTGCCGCACTGATCGCAAACAATCTCGAACCGTTCGCGTTCCGCCCCCCCCTGGCGCGCCCCGCCAAAGTTCTGGCGCCGCGCGTCGCGGCAGGGTTTGCAGCGCTTGGGATGGCTGAGACCACGCTCGCGATAGTAGTCCTGTTCTCGTTCAGTAAAGGGGAAAGCCGTTCCGCATTCGGTGCAAGTGATTTCAAGGTCTGGCATCTCTATCTCCCGAGAAAGAAAGATCGTCTACCGGTTGAGTTCTTAAGCTTGTTCGCAGAGTTTACCGCACGCCCGCGCGGCTTGTACAGAGCGGTTCGCGAGCGTCAATTCCCGCTTTGCAGCTCCCCAACGTGAGCCCGCACGGTCTCGCCCAGCGTCTCCAGATTGTAACCCCCTTCCATGCATGACACGACGCGCCCGGCGCAGCTTTCGGCCGCCCAATTTCTTACGACGCGTGTCATCTTCACAAAGTCCGCATCGCTCAGCAGCAACTGGCCCAGCGGATCACCTTTGTGAGCATCGAAGCCTGCCGAAACGATGATCAGGTCGGGGCTGAATTTGGCTGCAATGTCGGAAATGGCGGAGTCGAAGCTGCGCCGCTGCTCGCCGGCCGCCGTCAACGCTCGCACCGGAACATTCAAGGTGTAGCCCAGCCCGCGGCCCAATCCGGTTTCGCTGCGTGTGCCGGTGCCCGGATACCACGGATACTGGTGCATCGAAAAATAGAAAACCGAAGGGTCATCGAAGAAAATAGCCTGCGTCCCGTTGCCGTGGTGCACGTCCCAATCCAAAATCGCGACGCGCTCGATTTCCTGATAACGTGTCTGCGCGTAGCGCGCGGCGATGGCGACGTTATTGAAGACGCAAAAACCCATCGCGCGATCCGGCGTCGCGTGATGTCCCGGTGGCCGCACCGGTACGAAGGCGTTGTCGGCTCGGCCATCCATCAACGCATCGATTGCCTGGCAAGCTGCTCCCGCTCCACGCAGCGCAGCTTCGAGCGAATGCACCGAAACCACCGTATCGCTATCCAGATAGCCTGAGCCGTCGCGCACGACCTGCTCGACATGTTTGAAATGCTGCGGCGAGTGACAGGCCTGGACATAGCCGCGCGCCACCTCGGTGGCTTCGATCTCCAATGCCGCTTGCCACAGTTCGGCGTCACCGCGCAGAGCGTTCATGACCGTTGCGTATCGCTCCGCCTTTTCCGGATGACCGGGGCCCGTGTCGTGCTTTTCGAAAACCGGATGATGAACTATGGCTGTCGTCATGTGCTTTCGTTATCTAAGATGTGGTTGGTAAAAGCATGAACGGGGCCGCGCACCAAAGCCCCGTTGGAGAAAGCGACTGAATTTGAATCGACCTCAGTTACGCATGCTCGGTGGTGCAGCATTGAAGAGTTTCTGCGCCAGATCACGATCGAGGCGTTGCAGAATCACGTATTCGGCCTGGGCGCCCTGCTTATTCTTTTGCGCGATGTGCACCAGTCCCATGTAGTAATGGGCGGTAGCGTAATCGCCTTTGAGCCTGATGGCGGTGCGCAGGGTTTCGGCCGCGGCCGGCAGTCGTCCCAACTTGTAATACGCAAAACCAAGTTCGCTGTGCGCGTCATAGGCTTCGGGCTTTAATTGGATCGCCTCTCGCAGGTGGTTCGCTGCTTCCGCATATCTCTCGAGGTCGTTGTAGCTATAGCCAAGGTTGTATTGCACGCGGACGTTGTTTGGCGAAATGCGAATCGATTGTTCGTAGGCCGCGATTGCGTCCGCGTATTGCTTAAGATCACTGTAGTAAACATCTCCCAGCCCGGTGTACGCGACGCCGTAACCCGGCTTTAATCTGACTGCCTCGCGATAGTTGGCGAGAGCTTCATTGTAAAAGCGTGTCGCCTGCGGTGAATTCGGCTGCGCCTCGCCCAACTTGCGATTAGCGAAACCCAACTCGACAAATGCCTCGGGGTAATCAGCTTTTAGGGCGACAGCTCGCTTTGCCGCGCCCAATGCGTCTGAAAATCTGTTCAGTTCGTTAGAGCACCAGGCCAGATTGTAAAAAGCCGTCGGATTATCGTCCTTGAATCGCACGCCCTGGCGGTAAGCTTCCATCGCCTGTGGGTATTGCTTCGTCTGGTAGTAGTAAGTGTCACCCAGTCCCAAATAGGCGGCGCCATAATCGGGTTTGGTCTGCACGGCCATTTGATAGGCCGAGATCGCTTCCTGCGATCTGGTTAGCTTGTAATAGGCATAGCCAAGCTCTTCGTAAGCTTCGGCGTAACCTTCCTTGAGCGCGGTGGCTTGTCTCAGCGGTTCGACGGCCTGTGCGAACTGTCCCTGGTCGTTGTAGATCCAGCCAATCTGATAATAGGGCGTGGCAAAGTCTCGCTTCACGCCAATCGCGCGCCGATAAGCATTGAGAGCTTCGTCGTGGCGGTTCAGACTCTTATAAGCGTAACCCAGTTCGCTCAGCACCACTGCATCGTTTGGGTTAAGGCGGACGGACTGCTGCAGCGGTGGGATTGCCTGGTCATAGTCGTCGCGATCGTTGTAGATCCAACCAATGTGATAGTAAGCCGAGGCCATTGGTTTTAGTCCCACCGCTTTGAGATAAAGTTCGAGCGCGTCGTCGTACTGTTTGGCTTCGAAGAGTTCGTCACCCTGTTGATTGTATTGTTCCGCGGTCGTCGCTCTTCTGACGGGAGGTCTCGCTCTGCGCGTGGTGGTCGGAGTAGTGCGCGGACGTTTGACGATAGCGCGATTGCTGCGACTGCTGGACTCTCCACCGGTCGCGGAGTCTTTGGTGGTGCCGCCACCAACGTCATGTTGAGCAACGGCGATTCCGCAGGTCAGAAACATCACGCCGGCGATGGAAAGGCGCGAAAGGAAACGAAAGATAATCATTGGGCTAAACTCCATGTGTTAAAGTATGCGGCTCGACTGAATTTCGAACGCGACCAAACAAAGACTATCGAGTAAGTCCGGTTGATGCAAGAGCGACGAACGGCAGACCGCATCCGCATAAACCTCAAGGCGCGCTGGGAAGGATTGTTGTCGCAGGGCCGGGGCACGATTTGCGATCTGAGTCCGACGGGTTGCTTTGTTTTAACTGGCGGCGAAGTAATCACGGGCGAACTGGTTCGTCTGGAGCTTCATCTTCCCAGCCGAATCGATCTGGTGTGGGGTCAGGTCGTCTATGCGGTCGCCGAAATGGGTTTTGCGTTGCGCTTTGCGTTCAGCGACGAGGACGATCGCCGCGCCCTTGATGGATTGGTCGGGAGCCTGAACCAGGCAACGACACTGGTTTGACACTACCTTTTCCGCTACGCTAACGTAACCAGTTCGCTTCGTCGCTCACGATGCGTCCCGTTCGTCTAGTGGCCTAGGACACCGCCCTTTCACGGCGGTAACACGGGTTCGATTCCCGTACGGGACGCCATTACTCTCAATCACTTACAAGTCTTCCATTGACTACTTTCGCTCTGGATCCTAGTATCAAAAAGGCTGCCAGTCAGCCTGGCCCAACTCGACCCGCCCCGCGGCATTCTCCGCGCCAATCCGAATTGTTATCCGCAGAATATGAGAATCAGTAGATAAGTACGGAGTCACTGTCGGCTCTACGATATCTCCAGGCTGCCTTCTCAATACCCTGACCCGTTATGTATGAGAAGTTCAAAAAGATAGATGGCCGCCATCCGTGGCGAGAAGTCAGCCCGGATGGTTACATCGATTATCAAGCTCGCTACCGGCCCAACGGCCGGGTGCTTTACTTCAACTTTGCGCTGGCCAGGGAAATGGAGCTTCTGTCCACTGATCACAAGCCGACCATGAACAAGGATCTCGAGCAGGCCATACTCGAAACGTTCTCTCTGCGAATCATCAATGAGTATGACCGGGAGCAGGGAAGGAAATATCCGGCCGAAACGATCAAGCCGAACCCTTACATGGCAACGCGTTATCTGCAAACGCAACACCGGAATCGGCAGGGCAAGACATCGGGCGACGGGCGGAGTATCTGGAATGGTTGCATCAGGAACGGCAAACTGACGTTTGACATCTCGAGCCGCGGAACCGGGGCCACCTGCCTGAGCCCGGGCGCCCAGCACGCAAATGGAATCGTCAAAACCGGCGACGAGAGCTATGGCTATTCGTCGGGCCTCGCGGACCTCGAAGAAATGCTGGGCAGCGCGCTGATGTCCGAGATTTTCTACCGGCAGGAGATTCCGACCGAGCGGTGCCTGGCGGTGATTTGCTTTCCCGACGGCACCGCCATCGGAGTGCGCTGCGCTCCAAATCTTATTAGACCCGCGCACATTTTTCGCTACCTGAAACAGGGGCGGCATTGTGAACTGAAAGCCTCGGTGGATTACTTCATCCAGCGGCAGGTCGAAAACGGTTTCTGGGAGATTCCGCCAGAGCCCCACGCAGGATACGAAAAAGCCCTGGATTACGTGGCTCGCGCTTATGGAAAGATGGCCGCCGTGCTCGAGGAAGAATACATTTTCAACTGGCTGGCCTGGGACGGCGATAATCTGTTGGCGAGCGGCGCCATTCTTGATTACGGATCTATCCGGCAGTTCGCCGCGAAGCACGACAAGTACCGCTTCAAGGACGTGGATCGTTATTCAGCCTCTCTGCGCGAGCAGCGAGGCTGCGCGCGGATGATCGTGCAGGTGTTTGTCCAAGCCCTGGATTTTGTGCGGACGGGTGTCAAGCAAAACCTGAATGAATTCAAGAATGCTGAATGCCTGAAGACATTTGATCTGACCTTTGAAGCTGAGCGAGATCGGCGGATGCTTTGGCGGATAGGGTTCACGCCCGCACAGATCGAGCATGTCATGGCGGTAGGGCAAAAAGAGATCCGTGAGTTTCAACGCAGTTTGAGTTACTTCGAGGATCGAAAAGTTTCGAAAGGCATCGAGAAGCTTCCGGATGGCTTCACGCACAATCCGGTCTTTCTCATCCGCAACCTGCTGCGGTTATTGCCGGCCTACTATGTGGCGCAGGCTATACACCGCGTGGATGACGAGAGTGCCTACATGTCCACCGATATTTTCTGCCGCATCATGGCGGCGTCCTATGTGGGAAAGAGAGACCTGAAGTCGACTAACGGATGCCGGTCGCACGTTAGGAACCTTCAGGAATGCTATCTCAAACTGGTCGCGGCGTTGGGCGAGCCGCTGGATGCTTCACTGAAAACGATCCAGGGGCGGTCGGCGATCATCAATCACCGGCATCGCATTACCGGAGACGCCGTCACCGTCATCATCGAAGAAGTGGTGGCCATGAAAGGCAAGATCAGAATCGAAGGTTTACAGGAGGCCGTCGAAGCTTTCATCGATTCGCAGGTGCTGATCCCCGGCAAATGGCAGCCGGTGCCGCCGGAGGATCTTAAAGACGACACTCTGAAATCCCGCCTGCTCAACGCAATTCAGGAGAATCTCGAGGAATACAAAGAGTCGGTTTGAGTGTTATCTCGGCAATCAAATGAGACCAGGCGCGCACCGTGTGTCGTCACTCTCTTTAGACCAGGTAATGGCCGATTCATTGGACCTAAAATCCGCTGCCCTCAGCATTGAACTTTAAGCGAGTTGAATTATTCCCGGAAGGGTGTTCATCAACGGATTTATAACCACGGCGGATGATCGGCCATTCGGGTGTGCAACCGCCGAGTTGGTCGCTTATGACGTCGCGGCTAAAATCTCGCTACCGAGCACCTGCGGCCCGCCGCCAGAACGGTAGACCTCGTCGGCCGCAGTAAATTGCTCTTCGCTTCGCTTTAGTAGCTCCTGGAACTGTGCCGTTGAGCGCAAACCTT
>DATGVD010000532.1:0-2567 GCA_035300785.1 Pyrinomonadaceae bacterium
TGCGAAGTTGTCGTAGGTCGTCGCCGGGCGTGTCTCTACAATCCTGCAGACCGCCTGCGTGAATCGTTCCTTCATTCCCAGCCGCGGAAACGCTTCGATGATCGCCGCCATTTCAGCATCGGTCACCGCCTCGTAACCCCAGCCACCCCAATCAAGGCCGATGCCCATCGTCGCCACCCCGATCTCGGCCTCTTTGTAAAGCGCGATGGAAGGCGTCGAGTTGAGCGCAACTCCGTCCCAGATCAACTGTGCCCGACAATCATCCATACCCTCATTGCGAGCGAAGGCGCGGGCGGCATTCGCCCCCTCCACTTCAAATCGCAGTGGCCCGTCGAAGGCTTCCGCCAACCCCAAGTCGTGCAAAATCGCGGTTACTGCCAGAACCTCGCCGTCATGCGCAATCTGTTTGCGTTGCGCGACAATTGCCGCAAAGAGCCACGATCGCATGACGTGATTAAACAGGTATGGCTCAGACCGCTCGCGTGCGAAGTCTATCGCCCGGGAAATCAGTGCCGTGTCGGGCACGGAAACGCCTGCCAATAAGCGTGTGGCGACATTGGATTGAGCTGTCTGGGCAATTGCAGTCATTTCACACTCTCCTCTGCGTTTGGCGTTACTTTCAAAGACGGAGCCCGGGCCGCAAACGCAATCACGGGCCCCGTTATGTTCTCGCCCACAGAAACAAGGTCATCTATGACGCCGCCGCCGACTTTTGGCCTGCAATGAACGCGAGCAGATCGGCGTTGATTTGATCTGCATGCGTGGTCGGCATGCCATGCGGAAAACCGGGATAGAATTTCGTTGTGACATTCTTGAGCAGCTTAGCGGATAGAGGTCCGGCGTCGGCGAAGGGTACGATCTGGTCTTCCTCTCCGTGCATCACTAGTGTCGGCACATCGATCTGTTTGAGATCCTCGGTGAAGTCGGTTTCCGAAAATGCCTTGATGCAGTCGTACTGCGCTTTGACCCCGCCCATCATCGCCTGCCGCCACCAGTTATCTCTAACTCCTTGCTTGATGTCGGCGCCAGGCCGATTGTAACCAAAAAAGGCAAGCGTAAAATCCTGGTAATACTGGGGGCGGTTTTTTGCCGTGCTCTCGCGAATCTGATCGAAAACTTCGAGTGGAGTGCCGCCCGGATTCTGGTCGGACTTGACCATGATTGGTGGGACGGCGCTGATCAGCACCGCTTTGGCGACCCTTCCTTTGCCATATCGAGCGACATAACGCGCGACTTCTCCGCCACCCGTAGAATGGCCGATGTGAATAACGTCACGCAGGTCGAGCTTTTCGACCAGCTCGTTAACATCAGCCGCGTACGTATCCATCTCGTTGCCGGTTACGGTCTGGGTGGAACGCCCATGGCCTCTACGGTCGTGCGCAATGACGCGATAACCACGCTCAAAAAAGAACATCATCTGGGCATCCCAGTCGTCAGCCGATAAAGGCCAGCCATGGTGAAAGAATATCGGCTGTCCCGTACCCCAGTCCTTGTAGTAAATCTGTGTTCCGTCTTTCGTTGTGATAGTACTCATGACACTCTCCTTTTTGTGGTTCTCGTAACTCAAGTTTTTCTTCAATGTGCTCCGGCATATTGCGGCGGCGCTTCGCTCCGACTGCGTTCGAGCATCACGCGACCTGCGAGGCCTTTTTTGCGGTCTGACTTGTTGACGAATTAAGCCAGTCTTCGAACCGCGTCTCGCCGAGTTGCGCCTCACCGATCGGAACCAGCGAATCCTCGCTCATTTCCGCACCGAAGTAGCGCGCGTGCGGATCGGCGATGACCTCGCGTGAATCATTCAGGCCGCTAAGTCGTTGCCGGATGAGTTCGTCGAAACGGAATTGTTCGGGTCCAGCGATTTCAATTGAGCCGTTCAGTGGTGAACTTATCGCCACTTTAGCGACCGCACTAACAACATCGTCTGCGGCAATTGGCTGGAATAACACCGGCGGCACGCGAACGCTATTCCCTGTAGTTGCCTCATCGGCAATACGCTTGGCGAACTCAAAGAATTGAGTTGAATGAATGATCGAGTAAGGGATCGGACCTTCCTTGATTAGCTTCTCCTGAGCAACTTTCGCTCGCATGTAACCGCTGTCAGAAATGCGCTCACTTCCAACTATCGAGAGCGCGACGTGATGACCGACGCCGGCAGCCGCCTCGTAAGCCAGGAGATTGCCTGTCGACGTCTGAAAGAAATTCATGACCGCCGCATCTTCAAAAGACGGTGAATTCGAGACATCGACAACAACCTGGGCCTTCTTAAGCACCTCCGCCAGTCCTTCGCCCGTCAGGGTGTTGACACCTGTGTTAGGTGCCGCTGCCACAGCCTCATGTCCGAGAGCTTTCAGTTTTGTCACCAGCCCCGATCCAATTAGGCCCGTGCCACCGATAACCACGATCTTCATGTCGACTCCTCTCTGTTTTGCGGCGGAAGCCTTCGCAACCACCAGTTACTGTTTCCCGTACTGGCTAAGACTGAACAGCTTTCTCATTTGTGACATCATTCTTCAGTAATGAATTTGTGACGGCGATCAGCCGGTGCCGCGGATACGACGATCTTCATG
>DATGVD010000533.1:0-2911 GCA_035300785.1 Pyrinomonadaceae bacterium
TTCGGCGACTCTGCCAAATCGCTGGTTGAAGTCGCGGCGGGCGCGACTGCCAGCCCTGACCAGCAACACGAGAATTCGTTCTGTGCGATCCAATCGCCCTTCAGCTTTGCGGTGCGACTCGCTGAGCTTTTCAATCTCGACCGAATTTTTTGCCTGCTGAGCCACGATGAAATCCATCGCGCGTTGTCTCTCTTCATCCGTCATCGGAGGGTCATGCCTTTCGCGGCGGATGATATCAGCGATTGAAAGCACTTTGGAAGCCCCTTATCAAGCAAGGAATCTGCAAATCCACTCAAGCATTTTGTAGGAAAGCGCTTACGCCGGAGGTCAGGCTATGCGCATGGATCTGTTCCAGCGTGCGCAGCGCCAGCGCCAGCGCGCGGCGGCCATCTTCACCCGACACCAGTGGCAGCGAGCTACTCGCTGCTGCTCGCAGAAAGCTTTCGGTCTCGGCCCGCAAGGGTTCGATGTCTTTCACCTCGAGCGTGCGCGTGTTGACGCCGGGCCAGGGGCCATGAGTCCCCGACGGCGCCAGGTTGCTAATCGAAGCGTAATTCGTCGTGTAGTCGACGGCGATGTAATCGCGCGGTTGAAAGAAACGCATCTTGCGAATCCTCTCAGTGCCCACGCGCGAGGCGGTGATGTTCGCTACCGCGCCGGTCGCGAATTCCAGTCGCGCATTGGCGGCATCGACGCGCTCAGTCAGGATCGGAATACCCACCGCGTGCAGCGAAGTTACTTCGACATCTTCGCCGACCAGCCATTGCACGATGTCCAGATCGTGAATCATCAAATCAAGCACGACGTCGATGTCCAGGCTTCGCGCCGTGAATTGGCCTACGCGATGAATCTCAAAATAGACGGGATTGCGCACATGTGGCCGCAAAGCGACAAGCGCGGGATTGAAGCGTTCGGCGTGACCGACCTGCAACACCGCGCGGCCTTTCTTCCTCGCAGCGATCATGCGATCCGCTTCTTCCAGCGTGCGCGAGATTGGTTTCTCAACCAGCACGTGAACGCCGGCTTCGAGCAAGCCGCAAGCGATCTCACAATGCGATTCGGTCGGCACCGCCAAACTCACGGCGTCGACTTTACCAACCAGCGTGCGCCAGTCGGTGGTCACACTCGTGGAATACTCGTTGGCAATCCGGCGTCCCTGTGCCTCATCAAGATCGCAGACGCTCGTAAACTGCCCGAGCCCTTCCGCCGCCAGCGCGGCATGAGTACGCGCGTGCTGGCTGCCGAGATGTCCTACGCCGATGACTGCGGTGCGAAGTGTCACGGTTTACTGTTCTGCATTTATGATTTAGGTTATCACTAACAGAAGGCAGTAGGCAGAAAGCAGAAGGCAGTTAACAGTTGAAGCGATCTGCCTACTGCTTACTGCTTACTGCCTACTTACTCAGGAGCGACTATACTTGCAACCTTCAATGCTTGCCAAGCGCCTCTGGTCTTTTCTGTTCCTCGCCGTCGCCGCGTTCTATCTTTACGGTTTGGGGGCGGTTCCGTTAGTTGGCCCGGACGAGCCGCGCTATGCCCAGGTGGCGCGCGAGATGTTGGTCCGTCATGATCTGATCACGCCGACGCTCGGTGGGCTGCCGTGGTTTGAAAAGCCGCCGTTGCTTTACTGGATGATGATGGCGAGCTATCGCGTGTTTGGGGTCAGCGAATTTTCCGCGCGCCTGGGGCCCGCGATATCCGGACTGTTGACTGCGCTTTTCGTTTACTGGATCGCCGCTTGGGGCACTAGCCCGACCCGGGGTCCCCAGACGGGCAGCCCGGCTGGGGTGGGGGCCGTGAGGGAGGGCTCAAAACATACAAGAAACGATTTATCTCGATACAGCGCGCTCGCTTTTCTTTCCAGCTTAGGTGTAATCGTCTTCGCGCGCGCAGCCAGCTTTGACATCGTTCTGACGATGACCGTAACCGGCGGGCTCGCCTGCGTCTTTGTCTGGTGCGTCAGGAGCGCGCGCGCTGGGAGCGGCCGCATCCCTGCGGGCGGTTCGCCGGCATCCTTGCCGGCGGTCAATCCGGAAAGGTCTGCATCTGTCGGTCTTCTCTTCGCTTTCTACCTCTTTATCGGTCTCTCGCTGCTCGCCAAGGGCCTGGTCGGGATCGTTATTCCGTTCGGCGTGATTGCTGTCTATTTCCTTCTGCGGCGCGAGTGGCCGCCGCGCAAATTCGTGCTCAGCCTGCTTTGGGGCGTGCCGTTGACGCTCGTGATTGCGGCCGTCTGGTACGGTCCGATGATCGCGCGGCACGGTTGGACGTTCATCGATCAATTCATTATTCAACATCACTTCGCGCGCTTTGCGACGAACAAGTATCACCATCCCGCGCCGTTTTATTTTTATCTTCCGGTGCTCGCGCTGCTCGCCTTGCCGTGGACAGCAGAGCTCATGGCGGCGTTTATCTCTGCGCGGACTTGGGACTGGCGCGGCGATGCTCCGCTCGATCGCTTGCGCGTGTTTGGTCTCGCCTGGATCGTCGTGCCGGTGGTCTTCTTTTCGTTTTCGGGATCGAAGCTGACTGCCTACATTCTGCCCTTGATGCCGGCTGTCGCGCTGTTGTCCGGCGAGCGTCTGACATGCTTTCTGCGGGTCGGACGCGGCGACAAGATTACCAGACTTACGGGCGCGCTCTTGATCGCACTGGCGTTGGTTGGCGGGTGGTATTCGGTTCGCCATCTCCACTTAACTTCTCTTTGCCTCGGCGGCGCGTTGTTGCCGCTCGTTGCGGTAGGGGTTGCTGCGGTGCTGCGGCCACAAATGCGCAAAGCGCTCTTCGTGTTGATTCCGTTAGCGACGTTTGCTGCGTCGGCCATCGCCATCAACTGTGCCGCGCCCGTCGCGGCTCGGACGGAATCCGTAAGGGATTTGCTGGCCGCAGCAAACGCTCGCGGATATGGCGC
>DATGVD010000534.1:0-4936 GCA_035300785.1 Pyrinomonadaceae bacterium
ATGGTCGTCGTGCAAGACACACCCAGTTGTTACTATCTCGACACGCGCTACATCATGAAGAACAAAAAGCCGCTCTGTTTTGGCGCCGTGCGGCTGGGCAAGAATTATGTCAGCTTCTATTTGATGTCGGTTTATGCCAGCCCGGACCTTCTGAAGGGCATGTCGGCGGAGTTGAAGAAGCGCATGCAGGGCAAATCGTGCTTTAACTTCAAAGAAGTAGATGAAAAACTTTTCCAGGAATTGGACAAGCTGACGAAAGCCGGCGCGGCGAGATTCAGTAGCGAGAAGTTCATCGATGGCCTGCGAAAGATGCAGGGGTCATAACTACTGTTTCCGGCCGAACTCAGAAGCTCCAGGCGAGCGCCACCCCGTAATCACGCGCGCGGCGATTGTACTCTGGTGCGATCAAAGGAAAGAATTTCGAGCGGCCGCGCGATTCTTCCTCATCACCAGAATCCCTCTTTGCCCGGTGATGCGTGCGATAGACATAACGGCCGATGCCGTACCCCGCGGCACTGCCGACCAAAACATCAGAGAGATAATGTTGGCGGCCAGTGAACCGCGAGAGACTTACGGCACTGGCAATGCCGTAAGCGCCGACTTGCACCCAGCGATGATCGTGGTATTCGTTAGCGATCACCGCGGCCAGCGACCAGGCCTGAATGCTATGGCCTGAAGGGAAAGAAGATCCACCGTCAAAAAAATCGCCGCGGTTCGGGCCAGAGAGTGGGCGCCGCCGCTGCGTGATCTCTTTCAGCGCGGTTACGACGATCGCGCTATCGATCAGGGCTTCCGCACCGAGCAAACCAGTTTCTCGAGCCCGCGCGTCGTGCTTTGCGCGCCCGAAACAATAGAAGGTTGCCGCGATGGCGCCGACGCCATAAGCAGAGCCGGCGTAACTCACAATCCGGCTGGCGTTCAACTGGCTGGTGGACTCGCCTACTTCATCTCCAGTGCGTCGATCGGTGGCAATCAGCGCCGCCGTTCCCAAGGCCAGCGGCGCCAGCCAGCGCGCATCGCGGCCATGCAAGCGAAACGGAGACGTCCAGATCGCTTCCTGATCACGCAGGACGTTTTTGAAGAATTGACTCTCGAGCGTTGGGGTCTTTGAAGATTGCGGGGTTGGCGAAGGCGTCGGGGAAGGTGCCTGCGCCTGCGCGCTGATTACAGCCAAGAAAAAAACCGTAGAAAGGACCATGCTGAAGAGGCACTTCGATGTTCTGTTACTTCTCATGTGTCTACTCCTTCGTTTGAACTGCCATTATGACGGCTTGCGTCTGATCAAAGTATATACGGTCGGCGTCACGATCAGAGAGAGCAAGAGGGCCACGGCCAATCCACTGATGACGGCAATCGCCAAAGGCTGCAAGAGTTCTGAGCCCGAGCCCAGCGCTAACGCCAGAGGCAGCATCCCGAGCATGGCTGCCAGCGAGGTCATCAGCACCGGGCGAAAACGACGGCGACCCGATCGCAGCAGCGCCTCGCGCACCGTGTCTCCCGCGGCGAGGTGCTCCTCAACGGCGTCGAGCATCAGGATTCCGTTCTTCGCCACGATGCCGACGATCATGATCATCCCCATCAGCGAGACTACATTGAGCGTCGTCCGCGTGATGAAAAGGCCCAACAGAACGCCACCCAGCGCCAGCACCGCGCCCGTAACTATCGCGATCGGGTGCGCGAAGGAACGAAACTCGATCAGGAGAGTCAGAAAAACCAGCACGATCGCCAGAATGAGTGAAATCATTAACTCGCGAAAACTCGATTGCTGTTCCTGATAGAGTCCGCCGTATTCGATTGTCATGCCGGGCGGAAGTTTGACTTCCTTTGGCAGCAGATTCTTGATCTCGGCAATCGCGGAGCCGAGGTCCTTGCCTTCCAATCTGCCGGTGACGGCAACCGTCTGGCGCAATCCGTCCCGCGCGATCTCGGTCTGCCCCTTGTCATAGTCGATGTCGGCAACTTGATCGAGGCGGAACAGGACGCCGGACGAGGAGCGAACCTGCAAGGCACGCACTCTGTCGAGCGAGGTCCGCACTTCCGGAGGGAATATGACGCGCACTGCGATCAGCCGGCCCTGCTGGAGAATCGACGAAGCCGCGTCGCCCGACATTGCCGTCGTGACGGTGTTCGCAATGTCGGTGGCCGTCACGCCGAAACGCGAGGCGCGCTGCGGATCGATGTTGAAGGTGACGGCCGGCCCGCTCACGATCACGCCATTCTTGGTGTCGACTACACCCTGGATCTTTTTGATTGCCGCTTCTACCTCGTCCGCCTTTTGGTGCAGAGCATTTGCGTCTTCACTGAAAAGTTTGATCTCAATTGGCTCAGGCGAGCTGGTCAGATCGCCAATCACGTCAGAGAGAATGCCTACGAATTCAACTTTCAGGGCGGGCTCTGACTCGGCAACTTGTTTACGAAGGTCTGCAATAACCTCGTCGGTGTCGCGCTTGTGTCCTGGCTTCAACTTGACGGCAAAGTCCCCCCGGTTGGGCTCAGTGATGAACAGGCCCAACTCGAGCCCGGTGCGTCGTGAATATCCTTCCACCTCGGGCGTCTGTCGCAGCAAATCTTCAACGTGATGAAGCATGCGATCGGTTTCCGTCAGGGACGCGCCCGGCGGCGCCCAATAGTCCAGAATGAAAGCGCTTTCGTCGAATTCCGGCAGGAACTCAGAACCGAGTGATCGATAAAGCAGAAACGAACCGGCGAGCACGGCGGCAACAATGATGAGAACCAGCCAGCGCTTATCAAGCGCGTGGCCCAGCATCCAATCGTAACGACGTGTGATAGCGCCGAGAATCCGGCCCTGTTCTTCTTCCTCTTCGCGCTCGTCGGCCAGCGCTTCGCGATCAGGCCTCCAGTCGCTATTTTCTTTCCAAGCCCGGCGTCGTTTGGCTTTAACAAATCGTTCGGCAAGCACGGGCGTGAACGATAGAGCCAGGACGAGTGAGGTGAGCAAAGCCACCGCCATCGTCAACGCGAGCGAGCGAAAGAAGCTGCCGGTGACGCCGGTGAGCAAGGTCAGAGGCAGGAATACTACGACCGGGGTAATCGTCGAGCCGATAATGGGCACAGTGATCTCTGAGATCGCGTTCTGCACGGCCTGACGTCTTGGTTGCCCGCGTGCCATATGCGTGTAAATGTTTTCGACGACTACGATCGCGTCATCAATCACCAGTCCAATGGCCGCCGCGACGCCGCCCAGAGTCATCAGATCAAAGCTCAGCCCTCCGAGATACATGGCCAGAAATGTAGCCAGCACCGTCACCGGGATCACCAGAACCGCAACGAAGGTTGTTCCCCAGTTTCGCAGAAAGGCGAACAGGATCACCACTGAGAGGAGTAAACCAATCACGATCGAGTCGCGGACTGAGTTCATTGAGTCGCGCACCAGCAACGACTGATCGTAATAGGGGGCAATCGTTATGTCTTTGGGAATCTGCCCGCGCATCCCGGCCAGCTCTGCCTTCACCTCATCCACCACCGTGACAGTGTTCGCATCAGGTTGACGATTGATATTCAGCAACACCGCCGGCTTGCCAGGGTAAGCGCTGACAAGAGTGTATTGCGGTTCCACTCCAGCCCCGACAGTAGCGACATCGGCAAGAGTAACCGGCGCGTTGTTGACGGTCGCCACGACAATGTCGTTCAGTTCCTCGGGCTTGATCGCCTGGCCGCTGATCAGGGCAAGTTCGAGCTGATGGTTCTCCTCAATCAAACCAGGCGAGACAATAATGTTCGAGTTGTGGACCGCATCCACTACCTGCTGGACTGAAACGTTGTGGGCCACCAGCCGGTCCGGATCTACGCGGACGTGGAATTCGCGGTTCTTGCCGCCGGCCACTCCCACGGTTGCAACCCCGGGCAAGCGAGCGAGCTGCGGACGAATGGTGTAGTTGGCTATATCGCGAAGGCTGGCCAGATCGCGTGTGTCTGAGGTGAGACTGTAGCCGGTCACGGGAAACACGGCGAAGGTAAGCCGCTCAACGTGCTCAATTTTCGCCGTTGGCGGCAGCGTCGAGGCAAGCTGCGAAAGGCGCGCCTGGACCAATTGCAGCGATTGACGGATGTCCACGCTCCAGTCAAAGAACAAACTTACTTCTGAAGAGCCCCGCGAAGTCTTCGACTTAATGCGCTGGATGCCGGGAATACCGTTCATCGCTTCTTCGATGGGACGGGTGACTGAGACGAGCGTCTGCGGCGCCGGCGCTACGCCGTTATCAACAATGATGACGATGCGGGGAAAATTGGTAGCGGGAAAAATTGCGATTGGCAGTTGCCAGGCCGCGAACAATCCACCTGCGCAGACCAGGGCTATCATGACCAGTACTGCGCGAGATTGGCTAGATACCATGCGGGCGAGATTCACGGTTCTTCCTCCCGCTCAAGCAAGCGTTGCTTCTGAAAATAAGTTCCCGGCAGCAACACACGGATTTTCCATTTGTCATTTCGCATTTTTCGTTTGTGGATTCAATTGAAGTGCAACTCTCAAAGTCAATGCGATGCGGCGGTGATACCGCGAAGCGGTTATTTTCCAAAGCCCAGGGTTGCTTCAACCCTGGGTAGGCACGTGGACATCCTTCTCAACCCGGAACGGGTTGCGCCAGTTGGACGCAACCGCGTTGCGGTTGAATTGGTTATCAACTCTGTAACCCAGGGTAGCCGCGGCGGCAACCCTGGGCTTTGAGATACAACCGCTTCGCGGTAAAGCAGTTCAAGTCGCAAGGCTGTCCAGGTCTTTCCGAATGTTCTGTTGCACGTCAAACTTGAATCCACCAATTGTCATCTGGCGGACCCTTATCGCGTTGCTTCGTGTCATTTCATGGATCGTTTTGCCAGGTTGAATGAAGCACGATCCACGAAATCACACGAATACGAGGCGTCACTTACGGTTATGACAAGTATGCGCTGTCCAAAATGAAAAATGAGAAATGAA
>DATGVD010000535.1:0-5459 GCA_035300785.1 Pyrinomonadaceae bacterium
CGTTTCTCGCGCCGGGTATCTGGCAGCAACGCGACTCGGCCACGCCGGCGGCCGGTGGCGTCTATGAAATGAACTTTGTGCCGCCCCAAGCCGGCGTATATTATGTCTTCTTTCAATGTCCATCGCTGGGAGTTCAGTTCAATCAACTTCAGCGCTGGACCATTGAAGTAAAAGAGCGGCGAGCCAGGCCGGCTCCCGCGACTGCTTCAAAGAATCTTTCAAAGTGAGGCTCAAGGCCATGCATGGATTCGTCGCCTGGTTTACCAGCTATCGCAAAGCGCACATCGTTCTTGCAATCCTTGTTTTCGGCGGCAGTCTCTCGGTCGCGGCGCAGACTGGTAACCCGACCAAGCCGGCTTCATTTCAAAACGCCTCGGAATCTCCTGCTCACAAGTATTTTACCGATGTCGTGCTGTTGAATCAGAACGGTGAACGGATGCGCTTCTACAGCGATCTGTTGCAGAACAAAGTGGTGATCATCGACTCGTTCTTCGCAACTTGTCAGGGAAGCTGTCTGCCGATGAATCGCAATCTTGAGAAATTGCAAGAGGCGTTGGGTGATCATGTCGGCAAGGATGTTTTCATTATCTCGATCAGCGTCGACCCGGGAGTCGATACGCCCGCCAGCTTGAAAGAATATGCAAAGAAACTTCACGCCAAGCCGGGCTGGTATTTTCTCACCGGCGACAAGCAGAACGTGGATTTCGCCCTGAACAAGCTGGGCCAATACGTGAACGACAAACAGGATCACCTCAACATCTTCATTATTGGGAACGAGCGGACCGGTCTGTGGAAGAAAGCTTTTGGGCTGGCTCGAAGCGACGAACTGGTCAAAGTCGTCGACAGCGTTCTGAATGATCAACCGCCAGGAAGCAAGTGAGAATAACCATTTCACAATTCAAGCAAAGGCCCTCCGGGATAATTCAACTCGTCTTGCTCGCCGGCGCACTGCTGTTTCTCATCTTTAGCTTCACAGTCCTTGCGCAAAATGCTCTGACCCCGCAGGAAAGTCGCGGGAAGCAGATCTATGTTCAGGGCAAAG
The DNA here is from genome assembly GCA_035300785.1 of Pyrinomonadaceae bacterium. Classification (GTDB taxonomy): domain Bacteria; phylum Acidobacteriota; class Blastocatellia; order Pyrinomonadales; family Pyrinomonadaceae; genus UBA11740. The sequence continues at coordinate 1,043 of DATGVD010000535.1, forward strand.
GTTCATCGGGTCGAGAGATTCTGGCCTATCTGGGCGCGTCTTCGATCGAAATCCCCGGCAGCGCGATGCCCTGCGCGAACTGTCATGGTCTGGATGGCCAGGGCAAGCCCGAAGGGGGAGTCATTCCGTCCGATCTGCGCTGGGAATCGCTAACCAAACCTTACGTTCTGGCGAACGCCAATGGTCGCAAGCACCCGCCCTACACCGAGCGCGCCCTTGAATTGGCGCTCATGCGCGGCACTGATCCATCCGGTAATAAGCTGCTGGACGTCATGCCTCGCTATCAGATGTCGCGCGAGGATCTGTCCGATCTGATCGTCTATATGAAACGACTGGGCAAGTATCTAGATCCCGGAATCAGTGAAAGCAAGATCATAATTGGAACGGTGTGCCCAACCAGAGGCACGCTGGCGGAAATGGGGCAGGCTGTCAAAGCCGTAATGATCGCTTACTTCGACGAACTTAACCGTCAGGGCGGAATATACAACCGCAAGTTTGAATTGAAGTTCACCGAGACTGGTGACACGCCGGTGGCCACGCGCGCCAACGTCGAGCGCCTGATTACGGACGAGCAGGTCTTTGCCATGACGGCAGCTTTCATCGCCGGGTCTGAAAAAGAGATCGTCCCATTAATGGCCCAGCGGGAAGTTCCTCTGATTGGCCCGCTCACGCTCTATCCGCAAACTGATTTTCCGCTGAACCGGCAAGTCTTCTACTTGCTGTCAGGAATTGATGGCCAGGCTCGCGCAATGATTCATTTTGCTGCCAGGAAACCAGAGATCCGAGCGCAACATTTCGCAGTTCTCTCGCCCCAGAGCGAGATCAACCTGCGGGTCGTCGGCGCCATCAAAGATCAAAGCAAGAATGAGGGATTGAGCGAGCCGCAAGTCCTGGACTATTCGACCGGCAGCTTTGATGTCGCCAACACCATCAAGCAACTGAGACAAACCAGTTCAGAGGTCGTCGTCTTTTTGGGTGCCAGCGAGGACGCGCTGGCATTCATGACTGCGGCTGATAAATCACAGTGGCACCCAACGATCTTTTTCCCCAACGCCAGCGGCGGCAAGGAGATTTTTGGCGCTCCGGTCGGATTCAATGGAAAGTTGTTCTTCTCGTTCCCGACTGGCCCGGCAGATCAAAGCGCCGCGGGCGTGAAAGAGTTTCGCGCGCTGGCGGACAAGTACAAACTTCCGACCCATCATCTGGCGGCGCAGATTTCCGCGTATAGCGCCGCCAAAATATTGGTTGAGGCTCTGAAGCGAGTAGGAAAGGACGTGAGCCGGGAAAAATTGATTCAGGCTCTCGAAGGCCTTTATGAATATCAGACGGGTCTGACACCCGCGATCACCTATGGACCAAATCGCCGCGTCGGCGCGATGGGAGCATACATCGTAGCAATTGATTTGAACGAGAAGCAGTTTCTGCCTGCCAGCGGATGGACCAACTCCAATTGAACTCATTCAAACCTTAGCGTGAGAGTACAGGCACCTGAACGCAGCAACCCTATGAAAGCGATTCCAATCATCGTCATCGCAGTGATGCTGGGCGTTGCTCCCGCTTACGCACAGACCGCGCCGGCCGGGCGTCAAGAAAGTACGCGCGTAAACAACGCGACGCGCTACGCCTGTCCGATGCATCCGGAAGTCGTTTCACGCCGTCCCGGAAAGTGTCCGAAGTGCGGAATGAGGTTGAGAGTTGTGAAGACTGAACCCGCGAGCGCGCTGCCGGCCGCGTCCACCGCAGAGACGAATGACCTGACTTCGCTGCGCATTCCCGACGTACCGATCTACGATCAAAATGGCCGGCGCCTTAGCTTCTACACAGATCTCGTGAAAGGCAAGACTGTAGCAATCAATTTTATTTTCACCACCTGCACGACGATTTGTCCGCCGATGACGGCGACGTTTCGACGTGTCCAGCAACAACTCGGCGAACGCGCCGGCCGCGACGTCTACCTGATTTCCGTGAGCGTCGATCCCGTGACTGATGTGCCGGAACGGCTGCATGATTTCGCCGCCAGGTTTAATGCCGGACCCGGATGGACATTCGTCACTGGCAGCAAGACTGAGATCGATTCACTACTCCAGGCTTTGGGTGCCGCCGTCGCTGACAAGAATGACCACACGCCGATGATCCTGGTCGGCAACGATGCGGCCGGGCATTGGACTCGCGCCTACGGGCTGTCCCCGCCGACAACCCTGGTCACGCTGATCACGGCACTCGCCGATCGGAAGTAAACACCCCGCAAATTCGGGCTTTTACCTCACCATCCAACTGTCCGCACGCATTGTTAGTGTGATAGCAACAATATTTGCTTGACATGCGAGATCATTAGAATTAGGCTTCGCTTCCGACAAACCCAGTGTTGCTATCTTGACGATACTCCCGTTTGTCTTTCGTTGCTCTTGCTAACGAAAGCTGTCAAGCCGTCGTTAGCCTCAACCTGTCTCCGAGACTGCTGACTTGATCTTCAACAATTGGTGCGCGTGAGCGAATCTGAGGAGAAAAATTATGCTGGGCCACAAAAGCATTCTTCCGCACTTCTTCAGTTACCCGATCCTGGTTCTCTTCTTTCTCGTGCTCTCGGTGTCAGTAGATGGCCAGACCGCGAACGGGTCCAACAGCGCGACTAACACCACTCCAGTCAAGGAAGAGCCGGCACGTCCGCCGGTCAATCAGTCCTCTTCGCTCGATTCGACGAATGAGCGCGCAAGCACCGCGGTCGATGCGGCTCCGCGTGAAGAAAAGTCGCCAAACAGCAAGAGCGATCCTCCGAAGGCGAATCCCGCCGCGCCACCTCCAGTTGCTCCGTGCCAACGAACAATAAATGCGGATGTAGTGGCACTGCCCCAGCCCATCATGCTGAATCGCATGGGCGCGGCAATTCCCGACGCTTTGGTTTTCGCACTCAAGGCAGACACAGCGATTGTAAATGGGTGGCTTCAGCTCAAGCCCGGAAAACGGCCGCGACCGCTCGTGCTACGGGCAAACGTCGGAGACTGTCTCAACATCACTTTCACTAATTCTGTACCGAAGAACAATTTCACAAATACCAAGGCCGCACCGCCGACCGGCACAACTGAGGTGTCTCTGCACATTCAAGGCATGGAGTGGACCACGAGCACTATGGATGACGGCTCGTTCGTGGGCGTTAATCCTTCCAGCCTCGTCAACGCTCCTAATCCGCCTCCGGCGCCACAGCAATACAAACTCTTTGTGAAGAATGAGGGGACTTTTCTGCTGTACACGATGGGTGATACCAGCAGCGAGGGAGACCAGCTCGCGCGCGGACTGTTTGGCGCCTTGAACGTAGAGCCGGCAGGAGCCGAATGGTATCGCAGTCAAGTGACTCAACAAGATTTGAAGCTGGCCACGAAAGCCACTAGTGCTGACGGGCACCCGGTAATTGACTACAACGCCAAATACCAGGATGGGACCCCGATCCTGAAAATGCTCGATGCAAACAACAATATCGTGCACACGGATCTTACCGCGATCATTACCGGGCCGAATGCGGGAAGATTTCCCGGCACGACCGGACCAAACACACCCGAGCCTCCGTGTAACGCTGAGAACAATCCGGCGTTGGTGCCCGCCAACGGAATAGTTGATCCGCTTTTCTGCCAGAATCCGGCCGCTCCCGATCGTAAGCAGCCTTACCGCGAGGTAACGATTATCTATCACGAGGTAGGCGCCGTCGCATCGCAGGCTTTTCCGGTATTCAACGATCTTTCAGCCACGCTGGCGCCCGGCGCCGACGGTTTTGCGATTAACTATGGGACGGGCGGCATCGGAGCCGAGGTTTATGCTAATCGCATCGGCGTCGGGCCGATGGGTCCTTGCGTCGATTGTAAGTTTGAGGAATTTTTTCTGAGCGCCTGGAGTGTCGGCGACCCGGCGATGCTGGTCGACAAGCCGGCTAACTCTAACAACCTGACGCAGAACGCAAATTTTCAACCACCGTGCAACACCACTCCGGCTTTTAATCAGCCGCCCTGTGGCGGGACCAGAGTTCCCGGGCCAAACAACACTTACACGATGCAGCCGACCGCCAAAGCGACCGTGGCGTTCTTTCCCGACGATCCGTCTAATGTCTATCACAGCTACATCAACGATCACATCAAGTTCCGAATTCTTCATGGCGGGACCGGCGTGACTCACGTGCATCACCAGCACGCGCACCAATGGCTGCAATCGCCGAACAGCGACGAGGGCAGCTATCTCGATAGTCAGATGATTAGCCCGGGCTCGAGCTACACGCTCGAGATGACTTACAACGGCAGCGGCAATCGAAACAAAGTCGTAGGCGACTCGATTTTCCATTGCCACTTCTATCCGCACTTTGCCGCGGGCATGTGGGCGATGTGGCGCACGCATGATGTGTTTGAGAGCGGATCGCAACTCGCGAACGGAATGC
>DATGVD010000536.1:0-4296 GCA_035300785.1 Pyrinomonadaceae bacterium
CCAACTAAAGACAACGAGCACGGCGAGCGACGCGGCCACGATCAACCATTGGCCGACGCTCTGCCCTAATCCAAACCATTGAAATTTGGGTGGCAGGTTCTGCACCCACTCGCCCCCCGTCACCCAGCGCAGCGCATCACGCCACGTGACCAGCATAGCCAGAGTCACGATGATCGAAGGCAGACGCAGCCATCCCACGAGCACGCCGTTAACGGCTCCCATCGTTGCGCCGACCAGGATAGCGCAAGGCAACAACATCGATATCGGGACGCCTTCCTGAGCCAGCCAACCGGCGGCGACGCTCGCGACTGCGAACTGGGAACCGACAGAGATGTCGATCTGTCCGACCAGGATCACCATCGTCATCCCAACGGCGACCAGCAACGCCGGCGCGTTGTTGAGAGCGAGATCGCGCAAGTTGGCGGCGCTAAAGAATGAAGGCGCCAGCCCGGCCACCACTCCAAGCAGGAGCGCGTAAGCGACCGCCGCCGCCAGTTCTCGTTTATAGCGACTGAATCTCACTTATTTCATGGCCCAGAGCCAGTGCGAGAATTTTCTGCGGAGTCGCATCGGCGCAATCCAACGTCGCGACAATCGTCCCACCGTGCATCACGGCAATGCGATCGCTCATGCCAAGAATCTCAGGCAGCTCGGAAGAAATCATCACTATGGCGACTCCTTGCGCCGCCAGTTCAGTCATCAGCGCATGAATCTCTGACTTTGCGCCGACATCGATTCCCTGTGTCGGTTCATCGAGTATGAGCACCGAAGGCTTTGTGACCAGCCAACGGCTCAAAGCAACTTTTTGCTGATTGCCACCAGAGAGAGTGGCTACGGGCGCGAAAATCGACGGTGTCTTGATGCCGAGCCAACGCGTATAGTCGGCAGCGATCTCCTTCTCGCGCGAAAAGTCCAGCGCGCCAAACCGAGAGAATTTATCGAGAGCGGCCAGAGTCATGTTTGCGCGTATCGATAGGTCCAGGATTACGCCGTGGCGCCGCCGGTCTTCGGGCACATAAGCAATGCCGTGTGTAATTGCTTGCGTCGCGCTCTCAATATTCACTGGTTTTCCGCGGAGCAAGATCTCGCCCGCATCTGACGGAGTTAAGCCAAAAATCGTACGCGCTAGTTCCGTGCGTCCGCCACCTACAAGGCCTGCGACGCCGACGATTTCGCCACAGCGTACTGCGAGATTGATGTCATGTATGCCCGACTCAGAGGACCCGAGTTGGCGCAGCTCCAGGATTACTTCACCCGGAGGCACGGCCTTCTTTGGAAAGACCGCCGACAACTCGCGTCCAACCATCAACTGAATCAATTGCTGTCGATCGACTTCCGACATCAGGCGCGTGTCGATTGTGCAGCCGTCCCGCAGCACCGTTACTCGGTCGGCAATTACGGCCAGTTCTTCAAGACGGTGCGAGATGTAAACGATGCCTATGCCCTGTGCGCGAAGCTGACGGATTACCGCAAAAAGATTCTGCGTCTCTTCCTCAGAGACCGAGGCCGTCGGCTCGTCCATGATCAAGACTTTGGCGTCGGCTCCCAGCGTGCGCGCGATTTCGACTAACTGTTGCTGCGGCATCGTGAGATCGCCCGCGTCTGCCTCGGGTTCAACTTTGGCTCCGATCCGCGAGAGCAGTTCCGCAGCTCTTCGGCGGCGATGGCCCCAATCAACGCGAGTCCAAAGACTTGCCTCTTCCAGACCAATCGCAATGTTTTCCGCCACGGAAAGTTCGGGGAACAGTGCCGGCTGTTGGTAAATTGCAGCTATTCCCAACTGCTTTGCCGCGCGCGGAGAGTTATGCGTAATTGTTTTTCCATTGAGCTGGATCTCGCCGCTGTCGGCTTGCACGGCACCGGTAATGATTTTGACTAGAGTGGATTTGCCGGCTCCATTTTCTCCGATGAGCGCATGCACCTCGCCGGCGCGTAATTCGAACGAGGCTTTTTTCAGCGCGTGCACTCCGGCGTAGGACTTGTCTATATCCGTAGCGCGGAGCAGGATGTTATCGCTCATGATCTTTGTCGAAGCACTCGATGGAGTCATTGAGTCTTTTAGTTTGCAAATCGAGCTTCAATATCCGCGTAGCGACGGTTCGCCTGTTCGCATTCAGCCGAAACCCTGGGCATGAAGCTCTCTAGCCGCACGTTGTCCGCGATGTGTTGTCTTGCCTCAGCCAATGACGCAAAGCGGCCAGCGGAAATCGCCTGAACCAGCAAATTACCCATAACGGTCGCTTCCGCGGGTCCTGCCAGGACGGGAAGGTCCGTTGCATTGGCAGTCGCCTGATTTAAATACGCATTGTGGCTTCCGCCGCCGATGATTTGCACTCCTTCGATCTTCTGATTTGTCAGCAATTCGATCATGCTGAGCACCGAAGCGTATCTGAACGCGAGGGAATCCAGAATTATCTTAACCACGGAGGGCGGATCAACCGGCATGCATTGTCCGCCTTCATTAAGCTGCGTGGCGATCGCTTCAAGCATGCTCGGCGGGTTGAAGAATCGTGCATCGTCGGGAAAGATCAACCCTGGAAAACTATCAACCGCCGCGACCTGATCGAGAAGAATATCGTAATCAATATCGGCGCCGTGTCGTTGCCATTCCTTTCGGCACGACTCCAGAATCCATAGCCCCATCACATTCTTGAGAAATCGAGTTGTGCCGAACGCGCCGCCTTCGTTCGTGAAGTTGGTGCCCGCCGCCGCTTCATTTATCAAGGGACTGCTGCGCTCTACGCCGACCAGCGACCACGTCCCCGAGGAAATATATGCCCAGCCAGTTTGAAGTGGCGCTCCCACGATCGCGCTGCCAGTATCGTGCGTCGCCGGCGCAACCACCTGCACGCCGTCGAGACCGAGTTCATCAACAAGTGCAGGCTTGACGGGGCCCAGGTTTCTTCCGGCAGTGACGATCTCTGAAAGTAGTTTCGCCGGCAGACGCAGACGCTCGATCAGTTCACAATCCCATGTACCCGTGCGGGAGTTTACAAGCTGCGTCGTCGTCGCGTTCGTGAACTCGGTAACCGTCTTCCCACTCAGAAAATAATTAATAAGATCCGATATCAGAAGCAGTCGACTTGCATTCCCGGGGATGCCCGCCTGCGCATGGGCATAAAGCTGAAACAGTGTGTTGAAGTTAAGGAACTGAATGCCTGTGCGCTGAAAGATTTCTTCGCGAGGTATGCGTGCGAAGACCTGCTCCATTGTTCCCTGCGTCCGCTCGTCCCGATAACAGATCGGGTCTTCAATCAGCTCTTCTTCGGCGTCAATTAGGCCGTAATCAACACCCCAGCTATCAACTCCGATGCTGCGGATGGGCCGGCGAAGTTCGCGCGCTCGTTCACTTGCCTTGCGCGCGCCGCTCTTAATCTCATCAAAAATCTTTGGCAGCTCCCAGCGAAGATGACCGTTCAGGTGGACCGGCGGATATTGAAATCGTCTCATTTCTTCGAGCAAGAGTTCCCCGGGAGCCACTCCGGCCAGGAACACGCGCCCGCTGCCAGCACCGAGGTCGACCGCGATGTAGAGCTGATCCATATGCGGATAGCGAAATGCGGATTTCGTATTGAAGGATTTCTTTCGATTCCGCAATCCCCAATCCGAAATACGCTCAGACAATTCCCGACGCACGCGCTTCCTTCTTTGCCGGACGCTCTTCAGCTTTGCGATGGCGATAGCCACTGGATCGATACGCGGCGATTGGATCGATCGCGCCGCCCGCGCGCTCGCGCGCCACTGCCAGGACGGAAGAAACGTCCGTAGTGAAGGCCTGCTTCAATGTCGCCAGCGCCATCAGCGGGTCGCACTTTTCCTGCGCGTCAGCCAGTGCCTGTCGATCAACCAGGTGTGCCTGAACGTAGGAACGTACCAATTCAACTGCGCTCATCATCAGCGACTCGATCGGGTCAGTGACGTTGTGCGACTGGTCGAGCATGTAGGCTGGATTAAAATTCGCCGTCTTACTCAATTCCGCATCAACCAGCTCATTGAAGATAAGAAAGAGTTGGAATGGTTTGATCGAGCCGGAGTCCAGATCGTCATCGCCGTACTTGCTGTCGTTGAAATGGAAACCGGCAAGTTTGCCGAACTGAATCAGCCGGGCCACGATCATCTCGATATTGATGTTCGGCGCGTGATGGCCCAGGTCCACCAGGCAGAATGCTTTGGGTCCCAGCTCACGCGCACAATAGTAGCTCGTCCCCCAATCGTTGATTACTGTCGAATAAAACGCCGGCTCGTAAAACTTGTGCTCGATAAAGATAAGCCAGTCGTCAGGCAAAGCGTCGTAAA
>DATGVD010000537.1:0-4200 GCA_035300785.1 Pyrinomonadaceae bacterium
GACGTTAGGTCGCCGTATGATTCTGCCAATTCCTTTGCAGCGGTCTCCACTTCGCCGATCTCGGCTTCGGACAGCCGCTCGATCCAATCGGTGCGTCCCTTGAGATCCGGACCATACCAGGCCGAGCGATCGCCAGTCTCAGGCGGCAGAGTAGTATCAGGTGGTAAAGAATGAATTGCAGAAGTCATAACTCTCTGGAACTGTCCAGTAGGTCTGCTATTTTCTCTGGCAGCTGCACCGCGGAACGGCTGCTAATGCCGGTCAACGGGCCGCGGTAAATCATCTGCGAGCGCGCGTCGCAGCTGCCCTCCGGTCCGATTTGTTGACGGCTCTTAAATTGAGCTTCATCTTTTACTCCATGTCTAGACTCTCGTAAGCAATTGTGAGTTCTTCCATCGCCACGTCAGTACCCTTCGCGTTGAAGGGACCACTGGTGTGCTTGATAATGCGCGCGCGCAGCAGCTTCCAGGTCTGAACTATCTGCGTGTGTTCTTCATTCTGCAGCGAGATCGTAATCGTGCGCCAGCCGTTTTGGTTACCGGTGCGAATCTCATTCAGCCACTGATTGAGGCTCAGCGAGCCAATCACGCCGCGCTTGAGCGTCACGTCCGTTGCTTTGTTCAGACCGGTGATCTTGCGCACGCTGTTCGCTTTCGTATTGCCGGCGCGATATTCGGAAACGCTGACTTCCAAGCCGATGCCGCTCATCTCCTGAAAGCCGGCTTCTGGCCCATCAGTATTGCCCGTGCCCAGATCGACCAGAAAATCAAATTGCGCGTAAGGGTGGTCGCGTAGTACAGCCATGGAATCCTCCTATGCGAAAGGATGAAATGACCTCAACTCGACATTATCGTTCATCGAGCCGCCGCTGGCTTTCCCGTCGGCGATCCATTGACCGATGCGAACGATAACAAACTCGGCGGGCCGCAGCGGCGAATCAACAAGCCTGATATTAACAGTCAAAGAGGCAGGCGATAAGGATCGCAGTGATACCCGTGGACTATCTATCACCGACGCGTCCGAAATCGATGAAGCCGCGTTGTGGGTTTGTGTCGATTAGCTTCACGCTTGTCTTCTCGCCCACACGAAGGCCCTGCTCTCCGCGCATGATGCGCCCATCAACGGGCGGCTTAATCAGACGCGCAAAGGTTCCTTTGGGTGAAACGCCCGTAACGATGGCGTCGAACACTTCACCGATTCGCTCTTGCATCAAGACAGCGGCGCCAACTTTGCGCATTTTGCGCTCAACCTTGCGCGCGGCGTCTTCACGCTCGGTGCAATGTGCGGCAATTGCGGTCAACTCTGTGTCGGTGTAGGGTGCCGCGCCTTTTCGGAGCACGGCTTTGACCAGACGCTGACTCACCAGGTCCGCGTAACGACGATTGGGGGCGGTCGAATGCGTATAGTCGTGTACTGCGAGACCGAAGTGGATGCTCTGTTCACCGGAAGTTCCTGGCGTCTGCACAGTGTATTCGCCCGGACCCAATAGCTTTATGATTGACAGTGACAGATCCGGGAAGTGCTCAGGGTCGGCAGTCCTGCGCCGCGCAAGAAAATCCGCCAGCGCGCGCGAGTCCGGCTCAACCGGCAGTTGCTCGCCCAGCTCATGCGCGACCTCGACAATACGGGGCCAATGCTCCGGGGTCCGCACCACGCGACGTAGTGACAGCGCTCTTTTTGCAGTCAGAAACTGCGCCATCGCCACATTCGCGGCGATCATGAAATTCTCAATGAGATCACGCGCGCTGTTCCGCTCGGCTACCGAAAGCTCCGTAACCTGGCCGTTGTTGTTTATTACCGGAGAAGCCTCGACTGTCTCTAATTCGAGCGCGCCGTGTTCTCTCCGCAACTCGCGTAGATGTTGTGCAGCCTCAAACTGGAGACGAATCTGCGCGTCCATCTTTGGTACGCTGGCAACTTCCGGCGGTATCGGTCCCGTGTTATCAAGCCAGGCGCCCACGGCCTCATACGAAAGCTTGGCGTAGTTATGCAGCAATGCCGAATAGACGTCGGTCGATTTCACCGTACCGTCTGAGGCCACAATCATTTCGGTAACAATTGAAGATCGATCGGCGCCCCCTACCAGCGAAGTCATATCCGTCGATAACTGCTCGGGTAGCATCGGGAAAGTTCTAACTCCGGTGTAAACCGACGTGCCGTTCTCAGCCGCGTCGGCGTCAATCGCCGAACCTTTTTGTACCAGTGCATCAACATCGGCGATGCCCACTTGCACGCGAATGTCGCCATTTGGCAGGCGTTCAGCGTACTCAACTTGATCGAGATCCCGTGACTTGCGATCGTCTATTGACGACCACAACAAAGAGCGCAAGTCTCGGCCTGAAGAACCTGCGACAACAGCCTGTCGATGCGACTCGAGTGACCCCAATTCAGCGAGGACCGAAGGCGGCACGTCCGGCACAAAGCCAGCGTCAATCATGGCTTGATGAGCTATCGCGGACAGATCGAGAGAGTCCATACGGGATTGGTGCTTCATCAGTAAACAATTGTTTACCTCAAGGGCCTTCAGAGGACAAGGAAGGAGGCAGCGAAAGCCAAAGTTTTTCTTTCTCTGGAATTGTTGGGTCGCCCACGGAAGGTTCGAGAGCAGCGTCAACTGCCACTTGGATTCTCGGCTTCGGTCGGTGATACGCAAATAGGAATCGGTGCTAAACCCTCTTGCCGATCAGTCCGATGATGATCATGACGAGGCTGATGCCGCCGACGGCGCCAGCAACTGTTCCAACCGTCTGCATCAACGCCACAGGGTCGTTTGACTTCGATGCAACGGACAGCATGAAGAAGAAAAACACTAGTGCAATAACAATAAGAACGAGACCAGCAATGACGATTCGCCAATTCTTACGTCGCATAGCTGCTTCCTCCGATCGGAAACATGAATCGTTTCGACCCAGCGATTTGTTATGTTTGGTCCTTGGGCAGCGATTTCCGTTTCTTCGCAGAGTCTATCAAGTGCCTGAGCGCGAGCGAAAGACAACCGAGAGTTGCGCCGAGGACGAACAGGTGTCCCCACAACAAAAAGAGAAGCAGAAACAGCACGCCGAAACAAAAGAAGTCGACTGACGACAAGCGCAAGCTCAGCCAATGTGCGTACTGTATTTTGCCGGTTACGCCGGCAGACCGTCGCGCATAAGAGAACACGACCAGATTTCGGATGTGGCGGCAATGATTCGCCAACTGAATGCCCACGAACATGCCCCAAACGACAGCGAACGCCTCGGGAATATTCAATTCGTAAATGATTAGCAGGAGGCCGACGACGAAGAACAAAAGCAAAAAGAAGCGAAAGCTGATTGTACGAATCTTGGCGACATCGTCCCGAAAAAACGGATTGAGTTCGATGCCTTCCGGAAATGCATAGTGCTGTTGGGCACCGTCGCGGTAGAAGCGCGCTGCAGTCATGGTGAAGATGTAATCGAGACAATACAAAACCGCCCAAAGCGCGATTGCCAGCCAGATGTTGTTCAAGAACAAATCGAGCAGCCAAGTTGAGGGGGGATGAAACATAACGTCCGAATTAACCGGGCGGCGCACACAACCTCGAAATCATCCCGGCCTCGCGCATGACAGCAATGCTATTCGCGCTCCGGTCGAATGACTTGTTGGACGGCTCGACGATTCAAGTCTTTTGATAATCTTCTTTACTCAAACTCCAATGCCATACTTCACCAACGTCCGGATCATGCGCTATTCCAACATTCGCCATTCCCACTTTCTCCAACACTCTCGTCGAGGCATTATGTTCTGCCAGCGTATGAGCTTCAACCCTTCTAATATGCGTATCTGAGAAAGCATGGTCGATCAGGCCTCCAGCAGCTTCTGTCGCCAGACCTTTACATCGGTAATCAGGAATAATCGCGTAGCCAATCTCAACCATGCCCGATTCATCAGCTTTGCCTTTGTACCCACCTAACCCAACAAGCGCATTGTCTTTCACGTGAATAAAAAAGTACGTCCACCAGCCAAGGGCATCCGGGTTAGCTTTTAGATATTCATAACTAAATTGTATCGCTTCAATGCTTGCCACGCCCGGAAAATTGAACCAATTGTCTAATACTGTGACGCCGAGCAACTGCTCAAGTTGCCCTTGGTCTTGTAAGATTGCCTCAAAGTGCTTCAGCTCACACGGAATAAGTTTAAGCCTTGCAGTTTCAATCATAGGTTTCTCTTGCGTTATTTACA
>DATGVD010000538.1:0-5402 GCA_035300785.1 Pyrinomonadaceae bacterium
GATCATCTGCCCCTCTTGCGGTGCGAATTTTGAAGGCGATCTGTGCGTCGGCTGTCCGTCGTGCGGCGCTCGCGCCGTCGGTCCGCCGCTGGCAAAGGCCGAGCATGAGCTGCGTTCCTATGGCCGCGCTCTGGGCGCAGCCGCGAGCGGTGCGTTGATGTTCGCCGCCTTTGTTGGCTCCGTTATCGTTGCCCTGGTTCAATACAAGCTGCGTTTCTGGACCATCTTATTTCGGCTCCCGGCGATCGTTTCCGCTGGTGAAGTTGCCGCCTGGCGTTTGAAGTGGCTGGTGTTGCCCGCGGCGATTGTCGCCCTCTGGAGCGGCCGGCTTTTGATCCGCAGCATCAAAAACTCTTCCACCCGTTTCGGTGGCTTGCGTTTGGCTCGCGCCGGATTCGTCGTATCGGCCGCCGTGACTCTTCTGATCGCGACCCTGATCGGAATCACAATTCCGGAACGATTGCGCCAACGCCAGGACGCCATCGAGGCCGGCATTCACGCTCGAGGCTACGCGCTTCACCTCGCCTTGCTTAAGTATCGCGAGCTGCATGGAACCCTGCCTACAACTGATGATTTCTCCAGGGAACTGAGGACTCTGCCCGATCCTGATGGGTCGATCGCTGACGCACTGCGCTATGTTGAGGCGAGCGGATATCAAGCGACCTCGGTACTTGCATCCGCAGGTAAACGTAAACCGCTGTCCCTGCGCGGAGGCGCCCTGCGCAACGCTCCGGCCGACAGCACGAACGCTGAGGCGCCGGGCGTTTCCTTCACGATCTACGAATTGCGTCTGCCGACCGAGCACAAACTATTCAGCACCGATGACGACTTCATCATGCGCGATGGTTTGATCACGAAGGCCTCCGATCCTCCACCCGCGTCGTCAGCTTCAAGCCGCCCGACCCGACCATAAGCGTCATGTCACTGTTTTCCTGGTTCCGTCGGCAGAAAGAAGATCCTGAGCTGGCGCGTCGCGCTGCTCTGCTGCGACACGGTCGGATCGGCGATGCAACGGTGGTCGAAGCTGACGCAAACGCCGATGGCATCGTGACTCTTTCTTACAACTACACGATCGGCGGCGTTGATTATCAATCATTTCAGCATCTGGACGCCGAACAACTCAGCCGCAAACACGACTACCTTCCCGGCGCCAGAGTTCAAATGCGCTATGACCCGCAACGTCCCGCGAACTCAGTTGTGGTTTAGGTGAGTCAGTTGTCAGTAGTCAGTTGTCAGTGGGTGTGGTACATAGAGTGGGGAGTACTGACTGACGCGCTGAACCGGAACGACTGGCGAGCAACCACGAACAACTGACGACTGGCAGTCTTCATGTTTCGCAAAATCCTAATCGCCAATCGTGGAGAGATTGCCGTGCGCGTGATTCGGGCCTGCCGCGATCTGGGAATCGCGCCGGTCGCGGTTTTCTCGGAAGCCGACGCGAACGCTCTGCACGTGCGCATGTCCGACGAAGCCTATTGCATCGGCCCGCCAACCTCCACGCAGAGTTACCTGAACATCGCCGCACTCATCACTGCCGCAAAGAAATCGAACGCCGATGCGATTCATCCCGGTTACGGCTTTCTTGCAGAGAACGCTGAGTTCGCCGCCGCGGTAGCTGTCGCGGGTCTGACTTTCATTGGCCCAACTGCGGAAGCGATGCAGGTGATGGGTTCCAAGACCAGCGCGCGTCGCGCCGCGATTGCGGCGGAGGTGCCCATCGTGCCGGGCACGACGGAACCTTTGAAAGGTCTTGCGGAAGCCCGAGACATCGCTGCGCAACTTGGCTATCCCGTGATGCTGAAGGCCGCGGCCGGCGGCGGCGGCAAGGGCATGCGACAAGTCGCCGCGGAAGGCGAACTTCACTCGGCTCTTGAAACCGTGACCTCGGAAGCACAAGCCGCGTTTGGCAGCGCGGAGGTCTATCTCGAAAAGGTTGTCGACCGCCCACGCCACATCGAGATTCAAATCTTTGCCGATACGCAGGGCCATGTGGTGCATCTCGGCGAGCGTGAATGCTCGATTCAACGTCGGCATCAGAAGGTGATCGAAGAATGTCCTTCGCCGATCAACGATTCTGACTTGCGTCAGCGAATGGGCGAAGCCGCGATCCGGATCGCCCGGGCAGTGAACTACGTCGGCGCCGGCACGGTCGAGTTTCTTTTTTCCGATGTCAGCCGCGAGTTCTACTTTCTGGAAATGAATACGCGTTTGCAGGTTGAGCATCCAGTCACGGAGCTGGTCACTGGAATTGATCTGGTGCGCGAGCAAATCAACGTCGCGGCCGGCGCGGTCTTGTCTTTCCGGCAGGAAGATGTGCGTTGGCGTGGGGCTGCGATCGAATGTCGCGTCTACGCCGAAGATCCGGAAAACAGATTTTTCCCGTCGCCGGGGAAGATTACATTCCTGCGCCCGCCCAGCGGCCCGGGAATTCGCGACGACAGTGGCGTCATCGCCGGCGACGAAGTCTCGATCTACTACGACCCGATGATTTCGAAACTCGCCGTGTGGGGAAGCACGCGCGCCGAGGCCATCGATCGAATTCGGCGCGCGCTCGATGAATACGCGGTGGGCGGAATCAAGACTACGCTGCCCTTCTTTCGTGAGATCGTGCGCGACGAAGAGTTCATTGCCGGACATCTCGACACCGGATTCATTTCGCGCTTCAACGAACGCCGGCAGGAGATCGGACCTGAGCGCCCGCAGCTTGCGGGCGGACCACAGGCTTCCAGCCCGCGGCAAGACATGGCCCTTATCGCGGCGGCGCTCTCATACATGCGCGCTCACCGTGAAGCGTCGCGAGACTATCAACCGCGCGACCAAAGCAAATGGAAATTGGCCGCGCGTGCCGCGGGACTAAATCGCGAGCCAGGCAGGAGGTCTGAGCGCCGTTAAGCGCGTGATATTTACAGCACTGCAAACCCATCAGTCTTGCAAAGCTCCGTCAGGAGCGAAATGCACACTACGCTCCTCACGGAGCAGAGAAGTGAAATCGACATGCGGGGCTATAAATATCTCGCTCCTCCGGAGCGATGATTTCGGATCGCGAGCGCATCTTTAAGAAATGAGACTACACGCCACCATCGCCGACTATCAGACCGACATCCTGATTCACGATGATGGTTCGCGCGTTCACGCTGAGATTGATGGCCGCGAATACACTCTCGATGTTCGCGAAAGCGGCGAGTCGGGTTATGTGCTGATGGCCGATGCCGCTGTCTTTGACTGCCGCGTTGACGGCCGGGCTGACGCCGGAAAATCGATTAGGGTCATCGTGGGCGCAACGGAATACTCGGTCACGCTCGACGATCCGAAACGCCTGCGTGGCGCTTTCGGCGCGGTCGCGCCCGCCGATGCGGCGGCCCGCATCGTCGCACCCATGCCCGGCAAAGTAGTGCGCGTACTGGTAAGCGTCGGCGACCAAGTTGAAACCGGCGCGGGCATAGTCGTCGTCGAAGCGATGAAGATGCAAAACGAAATGAAATCTCCGAAGATCGGAACGGTAGTCACGTTGAATGTTGAGGTCGGCGCGACCGTGAATGCGGGTGACGTGCTGGCGATCATAGAGTAAGGATGAAGGATGAAGGCGGAAGGATGAAGAAGAGCATTTCCAGTCGCGATTCCTTGAGCACACACCTCGAAACATGAACAGCAAAGCCAAATCAGAGCAGATTTCATCCTTCATCCTTCCGCCTTCATCCTTTCGTGTTTTGCTCTGGGACCTCGACGGCACGCTGGTGCGCGGGCGGCGCTTCGGCGCGTTCAAGGATTACACCGTGCCGATGCTCGAAAAAGTATTTGGCACGGCGGGAAGTCTGCACGGTTTGGTAGTTTCCGGCATGACGGACTTGCAGATCGTCGAGGAAGCTCTGCGCAGCGAAGGCATCACGCGCGAGCAGATCAATTCGCGCCGGGACGAATTGCTGCGGTGCTACATGGATGAAATGAAGCGGGCCACCGGAAACGGACTGCAAATTCTGGAAGCGATGCCCGGCGCCCGCGAAGTCTTGCAAGCGGTGAACGAACACCCGTGCTATGCTTCCGCGTTACTCACCGGCAACATCGAGCCGGCCGCGCAGTTGAAAGTGGAAATTACCGGGCTGGCGGAATTCTTTCAACTGCCCGGCGCCTTTGGCAACGAATCGTTTGACCGGCGCGATCTGCCGGCGATCGCCGCGCAGCGAATCAACGAGCATCTCGGCGAGAAGTTTGAACCCGAACAATTCATCGTGATCGGCGACACCCCCAACGACATCGCCTGTGCCCGGCACTTCGGCGCGCGCGTCCTGGCGGTCGCTACCGGCCGTGTTCATTCTGCCGAAGAACTGCGCGCGCACAATCCCGACGCGTTGCTGCCGGATTTGCTGGATGCTGAACTTGTGATACAGACACTCGACCAACTTTAGGCGAACAAAGAGTAGTCTCCTACTCTGGCAAGCGGTGTTCAGAGTACCGACTTTAGTCGGGCTTTTATCGAGCAAGAAAGAACCCAACTGGAGTTGGTCTTCTAAACGCCTCGAAATTCGGGCACTATCCGACCCAAAGCATGATCTTTTGATCTTTCCCTGGCGTGCGCGATAATACTGCCCCCTTTCGAATATTTGGTTTGCTCGTTCAAAGTGGACGAGGCAATTAAGGAAAGAAAGGTTGAAACATGCTCGTCAATTGGAATAAAGACCTCGAAGCCGCCCTCGCCGAAGCAAAAGCTCAGAACAAGCCGTTGTTGATTGATTTCTCGGCAGCGCCGGCTTGAGGCGCATGCGCTCGGCTGGAAGCTGAGTCTTACTCCGATCAGGAAGTCGCCGATTTCATTCATCAGAGTTTTGTGCCGCTCGAAGCTCACATCAAAGAGCATCCGGTGTGGTTCCATCGCTTCGACGCGCTGTGGACGCCGACCATTCTGATAATGGACTCCGGCGGCGTCGAGCGTTCGCGCATCGAAGGCTACCTGCCAAAGAATTTGTTTCGCGCGCGCTTGGAAATGGGTCTGGCCCGCGTGGCTTTCATGCAGAAGAAATGGGCCGACGCCGAGAAGATCTATGCCGGTGTGGCTGAGAGCTACGCGGACACCGCCGTGGCGCCCGAAGCGATCTACTGGCGCGGCGTGAGCCATTACAAAGCTACAAATGATCACACCGGGTTGGGCGAGGTAGGCATAGAGTTGGGAGCGAAATATCCCGACAACGAGTGGACCCTGAAAAGTTTGCCGTGGGCGCATTGAGCGCCGCGTCCCCCGGGGCATTAGCCCGACCGTCAGGGAGGGCCCATGCTGAACGAGAGAAATGGTGAGCCCTCCCTTACGGTCGGGCTAGTGCCCCATCAGATCCGGTGAAAGCCCTTCAAGATATCCTGGGTAGCGAGACGCAGAATCACGGGCCGGCCGTGTGGGCAGGTGGTCGGTGAAG
>DATGVD010000539.1:0-4493 GCA_035300785.1 Pyrinomonadaceae bacterium
AAGAGCTTAGGACTGAATGAACTCATGGGCCCAAACGGGCTGCTGCTGGTCTTCAGCCGTAGCGCTAATTGGTGACCTTACTGCCGCAACCAGCTCGTCGAGCTGCAACTCTCTCTCGAAGGCCTCAAAGCGCACGGAGTAAATGCCGCCTCGATAACCTATGACTCGCGCGAAGTTCTGCAACGGTTTGGCGAGGCCTACAAAATAGAATATCCGCTCCTTTCGGATGTCGGGAGCAAGGTGATCCGCGGGTTTGGAATACTCAACACCGACGTTCCGGAAGATCACAAGATGATGTACGGGATGCCGTGGCCGGGGCATTACCTGATCGCCCCCGACGGAACTGTGCGCGACAAGCTGTTCCTGCGCAACTATGAGCACCGTCCCTCGGCGTCTCAGATGACTTTGCGGAATTATGGCGCTGCCCCCGGTGGAAATTCCGTTGAAATCAAGACGGACGTGCTCACCGCTACTGTTAGTTTGTCTACCGGCCGCTGTTTTCCGGGACAGGAACTGGGAGTTGCGCTCGACGTGCATCTAAAGGCAGGCTGGCATGTTTACGGCAAACCTCTACCGGGAACTTACCAGGCCATCGAATTGGCCTTCGAGGGCCCGCTTGTAGGCGAGCAATCGCTGGAAATGCCATCGGCCAAACCACTGTTGCTGAAGGCGCTGGGTGAAACATTGCCGGTGTACGAGAGCGAGATTCGAGCGATCGGCAAACTCGGCATCAGTTGGAGTCCCCCGATGCCGGCCAAGTTTCTCGAGGCCCTCGGCCCTCGAATCGAGCCGGGACTGCACAGCATCAGAGGAGTCCTTCGCTTTCAGGCATGCAGTGACGAAGTGTGCGAAATACCACAAACGGTCGAATTCAAATTGCCCCTGAAAATTGAGCCCGGGATTCCAGCTGCACCCAAAAAGGCGCAATAGAATCAGGCGAACTCGGCGACCAGCGTATCTGAGCATCCGAGCACACTGACGGCGAGGAACGTTAGATGGCGATCGGCATAGGTATCGACATTTACGGAACTCTAGTTGATCCGTTGGAAATGAATGTTCATTTGAGACCGCTGGCCGGTGCTGCGGCCGAAAAGTTAGCGGAGCTATGGCGAACCAAGCAACTTGAGTATACCTTCCGCCGCGCCTCAATGGGCAAGTATGAGAACTTTGACGTCTGTTCACGACAGGCCCTGGTCTTCGCTTTTGAGAGCTTCCAAATCGGCCTATCAACCGAGGACCGAGAGCGTCTGATCGAGCAGTATCAGAGCCTCCGGCCATACCATGACGTTGTTTCCGGATTGCAAAAACTGAAGAATGCCGGGTACCAGGCGGTAGCGTTCTCGAATGGCGTCGAAGCTACTGTACGCAACCTTCTTCGGCGAGCGGAAATCCTGCCTCATCTGCAGGGGATCGTGAGCGTAGACGATCTCAGGACGTTCAAGCCCGACCCGCGAGTTTATTTCTATCTCGCTCAGCGACTTGGCTGCCCGGTCAACCATACGTGGCTCGTATCGAGCAATCCTTTTGATGTTATCGGCGCAAAATCGGTTGGTTTAAGGGCTGCATGGATTAAACGGAAGGCCGAATTAGTTCTCGACCCCTGGAACATTCATCCCGATCTAGTCGCGCGAGATCTGAATGACTTTGCCGAGCAGTTAGATATGTCAACGCCAGTTCGATGCTGACCCACTTTCGCGACAGGGCACCGAAGTAAAACTGACTTGATGATATTCACGGGTTGCGTAATCCTACGTATACAAGACAGCAGGACGCGCAGGGCGCAAGCGTCCTGCCGCAGTATGCTATCTGCGTATCAAGTGCATTTAATTAACTACTTACCGGCGTGCCACCGTTTTACGTGCATTTCTGAGAACTTGAAGTCTTGACAAAACGTTCTGTCCCTTGCAATCGTTCTGCGCAGTTTTGCAGGAGCTGTTGCCCTTGCAGCTATTGGCTCACATGCACTTGACCTTGGCCGTCTGAGCGCTCGGAGCGCCCTCCGCCTCCCGCCGCGCCGTTGCCTTGGGCCGTGGCGACGTTGGCCATGGACATCAGCCCTACAGCCGTCGCCAGGAAAGCGCCCGTCTTTGCTGTTTTCATCTTCGCGATCTCTTCTCTTTGTTGAGATTTTCGATTGTGGGCTGCCTACAGAGCGCCGCTGAGCAATGCAGCCTCACTCCCTTCGTCAAGCAATTCCTGAGAGGCCGGCAAAAGTTACACGTTGGAGAGATCTATTTCGCGGCAGAGGTAGGCGCACGAACGTGTCGTGATTGTAACTTCCCCGATTTCTCGAAGAACATCACTTATGAAGATGGTGTTTGGCATGCGCCTATCACCGGCAATAACTGACTAATGCTCGTTCTGTTGGAGAGCCCGCGCCGAATCTCTGTTGAGGACGAAGGTGCAAAGGAGAATAAAAGTTATGACGCGTTTTCGACGCCCAGCGTTGATCCTTGTTCTGCTGGTTGTCGCTTTACTTTCGGCTCGCCCCGGCTTTGCGGTAGCAGCCTCGGCTAAGTCGCCTGTAGCTGCGGTGAACGCCGCAGGGGGTGCCGGACTCAAGGGTTATGACCCGGTGGCGTACTTCGCTGTCGGCCAGCCAACCCCCGGCGTGGATCAATACGCCTATCGCTGGAAAGGTCTGACCTATCGATTCGCCTCCGCCGAGAACCTGGAGCGGTTCAGGACCGATCCAGAGAAGTACCTTCCGCAGTACGGCGGTTACTGCGCCTACGCTATGTCTATAAACCGCATTGCCGACATAGATCCGTCTCGCTGGGCTATCGTCGACGGAAAACTCTACTTGAACAACGGTTTTTTCGCCGAAAAACTCTGGTCACTGAACAAGAGCGGAAACATCGCTGCCGGCGATCGCAACTGGCCGCTGTATCCGAAGAAAGCGGCTGGCGAGTGATGCCGAAAGAGAGCGCCCGCGCGGTGCTTGTATTCAGCCGGGGCGTTATTTCGTACGCATCGAGCCGGTAAGCGTGCCCTTGCGGAGTGCGCGCTCTTTCATCATTGAGAAAAACAGCGGCACCAGGATCAATACGTTGATAGTTGATGTGACCATGCCGCCGACGATCGGCGCCGCGATGGGTTTCATAACGTCCGAACCGATACCTGACTCCCACAGGATCGGCGCGAGGCTCATTATGACGACGGCGACCGTCATTAGTTTGGGCCGCAGGCGCTGAACGGCGCCCTCGATTACCGCATCCTCAATGCCCTGGTCATCGACGGAACCGGCCAGCAGGCGGCGATCCAGCGCCTCGTGGAGAAAGATGATCATCACTACGCCGGTCTCCACGGCAATACCGAAGAGCGCGATATATCCAACCCAGACAGCGACGCTGAAGTTGAATCCCATCAGGTACTGAAGAACGAGGCCGCCGGTCATCGCATAGAGGCACGGAAAGATCAGGACCGCGGCTTCAGCGGCGGAATGGAAGAGCATATAGAGAAGGATGAAGATCGCGCCGAATACGATCGGCATAATGAAAGATAACCGCTTCCGCGCGCGCAGCTGAAACTCATACTCGCCCGACCACTTGAGAGTGTATCCGGGAGGTAACAGCAGTTTTTGATCGAGTACATGCTGCGCGCGCTCGACGTAGTTGCCGTAATCACTGGTCGCCAAATCGATGTAAACATACCCCGTGAGCCGGGCGTCTTCGTCGCGTATCATCGATGGTCCGGGCGCGAGTTCGACGCTGGCCACCTCGCCGAGCGGTATCTGCGCGCCGCTCGGCGTCATCAGCAGGACACTTCTTAAGCCATCGAGATCGTTGCGATAGTCCTGCAAGTAGCGAACGTTGATCGGGAAGCGTTCGCGCCCCTGCACGGTCGTTGCAATGTCCTCGCCGCCGATGCCAGAGGTTATGGCGAGTTGCACGTCGTCAACTGTCAGGCCGTAACGGGCAGCCGCATCGCGGTCGACGGTGATATTCACATAGAATCCCTGCGAGACTCTCTCTGCAAAGACTGCTCTGGTGCCTTCGACCGGGGTGAGGATTTCTTCGATCTCTGCGCCGATACGTTGAAGCTCGCGCAGGTCCGGTCCCTGCACTTTGATTCCCACTGGCGTTTTGATGCCGGTCAATTCCATATCGAGCCGGTTCTCGACCGGCATGGTCCATGTATTGGAGAGACCGGGGAAATGCAGCTTCCCGTCCATGTCGGCGATCAGGCTGTCGTAAGTAACTCCCTGAGGCCACTGGTTCCGAGGGTTCAGCATGATGGTAGTGTCATACATATCCAACGGCGCGTTGTCGGTGGCGCTGTTGGAGCGGCCGATAGTGCCAAAGACACTGTCTACTTCAGGAAACGTTCTTATTATCTGGTCCTGCTTCTGCAGCAAATCGCTGGCGGAGGTGATCGAGATTCCGGGAAGGGCCGTCGGCATGAAGAGCGCGGAACCCTCGAAAAGAGGCGGCATGAATTGGCTGCCAATCTTCAAGGCAAAAGGAAGCGTTACGACCAAAAAAATCAGGTTC
>DATGVD010000540.1:0-2543 GCA_035300785.1 Pyrinomonadaceae bacterium
TATCGAAGGTTGACGACATAGGCGACCGAGTCAATAACGAAGACGAAGTCAGTACCGGGAGCGATAGCGACCGGGTTATCTCCCCGGCGATCCCGACCGTTGCGTGGATTGAGGGCCGGTCGCTATGGCTCCCGGTACCGACTTCATTGCTAGAGTTCACGCGTTGACGCGCTCTCGCCGCACCACCCGCACTCCCCTACGCCAATCTTCGTTGATGTCAAACCGATAAATCTCCACGTCAGGCGCGATCGTTTTCGCCAGCGTCGCAAACGACGAGTGAAATCGCAGCGTGGGCGCAACCAGGTAAACCAGCGGCGATTCATCGCTGATCTCGCGGTCACCAAACAGCTTTGCCGCAGAGATGTGACCACGGCGGCGATGCGCTTCGACGCGCCGCCAGTAATCGACGCCCTGAAAGACGTGCTCGCGATCTTCGTTCACCTTCAATTCGATCACCACCAGCCGCCCATCGTGACGCAACGCCAGCAAATCGATCGGCTGCGCGCCGCTTGCACCGAACGCACCGCCGTGCGAGGTCCTAAACTGCGCATGCAGCGGCGCGACGATCAAACCGGGATCGAGTTTGGAGATATCGCGGCGCAGAATTGATTCCAACCAGGCTTCGCCAGCCGCGCGATAAAGCCAATGCCGTCGATCGCTCGCGTTCGGGTTGCGATGCTCTTCCAAATCGAGCAGCAGCTTCTTCCAATCTTCGCGGTAATATTCGTCAAGCAAACGACGGCGCGAGCCTTCGATGCCGAACCAAACACGGTCGCGATCCAGCACGCGCCGCAAGCGGGCAAACGGCAAGCCGTAATACCGAAGCGTCTGGCCGTGACGAGCAGCAACCACGTCGATCGCATGCGGAGCGCAGGCGATAATTTCCTGCGCGCGCTCCGTCGTCTCGGGTTCCGTGACTGGCGGAAAGCGCGCCAGACGCCTGCGCCAAAGATGCTTTCTCGCGATTGGACGAACGGGTTCGAGTTGCTCCCAGGATTCGCCAGCGTTCGATCGCACGCCCTCCCTTACCGCCCCCACCCCAGCCGGGCTGCCCGGCTGGGGACCCCGGGTCGGGCTACTGCCCCGTATCTCGTGCAGTTCGATCCGCTGTCGCAACTCGTCGCGCAGGAGCACGTGTCTCTGTCGCGCCGCTTCCAGGATCGGACGCTCGACGATCATCGAGAGTCTTTCGATGAATGGTCGCTTCGGGCTCTGGCGCACGCGATTGAACCAGAGCAGCGCGGATGAGAACAGCGAATCGACGTTGCGCGCGTCGCTCTGCGCGACGGTGGCCGTAACTGCAAGGCGTTCGTGTAGCCGCCGCAAGACGATACGCGCGTAACGGCCGGGCTGATCGCGCCGCAGGCCAGGACTTAAGACTGCCCGCTCGATCTTTGCTCCTGACAAAGACGCGCTCGCGACTTTTGCGAGTTTTTCGCAGCGTGCCTGGCGCGCCGCGGCGATGCTGGCCACGATCGCTTTGGCAGAGGCGCGCGGAACCAGTTCGAGCGTCGCTACGTCGGCGCCCATCCGCCGGCTCGCTGCCAGCACAAGCTTTTCGCCGTTCCACTCCCACGCGGTTATCCGCCACGAACGTGACCCAGTCTCAGTCCAACTCGTAAAAATCAGCCGACGATGCGCGATGGAAAAATCAAACTCAGTGTTTGCTAGAGACAGCGGCGCGCCGCCGTCCTGGACGAAAAACCATTCCGCATGGACACCAAGCAGTTCGCGAATCGCGCGTTCGGCGCTGGCCACGGCCGCAACATCTTTGATTTGAAGCAGCATTTGCGGGAGTCAAAGGGCGTTATGCTAACATCGCGTTGTTCGACAAACTTCAGGAGACTCGGACTAAGTGGTCAACTCCTTGGAGCAGTGCGGCGACTTGTCGCCGCTTTGGTCTGCGGGCGGCTTGGCGCCGCATTCTTCGAAATTCCGAACCGAGACGTAGTCGCGACAAGTTGCGACCGACCAAAGCGCTGACAAGTCAGCGCACTCCAAAATTGCCGGACATTCGTTGCAAGAGACTACAGCCGAACAAGCTTTCAAAAAAGTAAAGATTCTTATCAATGAAACCCGTTTATCTGGCAGGCGCGGTGCGCACTCCGATTGGACGCTTTGGCGGATCGCTTCAGAGTTGGACCGCCGCGGATTTGGGCACCGCAGTCGCCAAGGAAAGTCTGCGGCGCGCGCATGTGCGGCCGGATCAAATCGATGATTCGATCTGGGGTTGCGCGCGGCAAGCGGGCGGCGGCCCGAACGTCGGGCGGCAGATTACTTTTCGCGCCGGCGTACCCGATCGCGTGCCGGCGTTCACGGTGAATCAGGCTTGCGGCTCGGGATTGCGCGCGATCATCCTGGCCGCGCAACAAGTCATGCTCGGCCGCGCGAAAATCGTGCTCGCCGGCGGCACGGAAAGCATGTCGCGCGTTCCTTACTTTGCCGAAGGCGCGCGCTGGGGCACCTCTATGGGTCACGCTGAGTTAGTGGACGGAATGTACCGCGACGGTTTCAACGATCCACTGTCGGGTTTGGTGATGGGC
>DATGVD010000541.1:0-2335 GCA_035300785.1 Pyrinomonadaceae bacterium
GCCGGCAGCGGATAAAGCCACATCCGAAACGGGCGCGGCAAGTCGGGCCGGCGCACGCGCAAGACGATCACGCCGACAATCTGCGCGAGGAACTGCACCAGAATGCGAATCACTACGAGCGCCGCGATCACGTCGGCCAGCCGGAAGAAACAGAACAGTGTGGCGATTCCTCCCAGCACCAGCAACGAGACATAAGGAAAGCGATGACGCGGGTGGACCTTCGCGAAAATGCGGAAGTAGTTGCCGTCACGCGCGGCCGCAAATGGCACGCGCGAGTAGCCGAGCAGCAGTGAGAAAACGGAAGCGAACGCCGTCCACATAATTAGCACCGCAGCACCGACACCGGCCCTTGGCCCATACAGCCGTTCCATAAACGAGGAGATGACGTAACGCTGCGCCGGCGTGTTCGCCGTGCCCGCAAACTCGCGCCACGGGATGACGCCGAGGATCGAGATGTTCATCACGATGTAAATGATCGCGACGAGCAGGATCGAAAGCAGCACGGCGCGAGGGATCGTGGAGCCTGGGTCTTTAACTTCGCCACCGAAGAAGCAAACGTTGTAATAGCCCCAGTAGTCGTAAACGGAGACGAGCAGCGCCGCGCCCAGCCCGGTGAAGAATTCGGGGCGCAAGGTGAATGCGCCGGGCGGAAAGTCGAATGCGAGTTTCGGATCAAAGTGTGTGACACCCGCCGTAATGACCCAGAGGATCGTCAGCATCACGCCCACCCACAAGAACTTTGAGAGCCGTTCAATCAGGGTAATCCGGCGATAGAGCAGGAAGACCGCCAGGCCCACGGCCGCGATAGCCACGAGCGCAACGGGAATCGCGTTAATCTCCACGCTACCCAGGATGGGAAGCGTAACCTTTGTTTCGTGACCGAGCCTGGGGAAGATGTACGTAGCGTATTGGGCGAGCCCGATGCTGCCCGATGCAATCGAGAGCGGCGCGCTGAATGTGAGTTGCCAGATAAAGA
The DNA here is from genome assembly GCA_035300785.1 of Pyrinomonadaceae bacterium. Lineage (GTDB taxonomy): Bacteria > Acidobacteriota > Blastocatellia > Pyrinomonadales > Pyrinomonadaceae > UBA11740. The sequence continues at coordinate 977 of DATGVD010000541.1, forward strand.
GAAAAGACATCAGGCGGCCCAGCTTTCGCGCGCCGTAAATCTCTGCAAGATAGCGATAAGAACCGCCCGAACCGGGCAGGGCCGCTCCGAGTTCGGCCCAGACGAGCCCATCGCAGACGACCAACAGCGCGCCCAGGATCCAGCCGAGCATCGCCTGCGGCCCGCCCATCGCGGCGATAATAAGCGGAATAGTGATGAACGGCCCGACGCCGATCATGTCGATCATGTTCAGCGTCGTTGCGCCCCACAGGCCGACGCCGCGGATCAGTTGCGGTTCAGCGTCGTTCGCGGCCGTCGACACCGGCACTTCTGTTAGCTTGGGCATTAGCAGACTCTTTACGTCAAAAAAGACCGCTTGTCGAGTTGTTCACTCGCTTCAAGGGCCGTAGCCGTAGCGCGCCGGGCAGTAGCCCGACCGTGACGGAGGGCGTCGCGCGCGGAAGCGGGAACATTTGGAGTGCGCTGACTTGTCAGCGCTTTCTAAAAGCGGCGACTAGTCGCAGCACCCCAATGCCCCGTCCTCTGCGTGACCTCAGCGGCCTCTGCGGTTAAACTGTCCGTCGTAAGATCGAAAACCATAATGAAGAACAAAATCATTCGCACCGCACTGGCGCTGCTCTTTGTTTCGCTCCTGATAACCGCACCGCGGGCGCAACAACCCGCGCCGGTCGCGGCGCAACAATCAACGGAAGATCGCATTGCGCTTTATCAGGCGCTGCTTGATCTGACGAATCCCTGGACGGTGATGTGCATCGCCGCGCATCCGGATGACGAAGACGGCACGTCTCTGATCGTGATGCGACGAAAGTACGGCGCGCACACCGTCAGTCTGTTCTCAACCTTTGGTGAAGGCGGACAGAACGCAATCGGGCCGGAGCTTTACGAAGAACTCGGCGCGATTCGCGCGCGCGAAACGATGGCCGCCGCTGAGATTCAGGGATCTGAACCCCATTTTCTCGGCTTGAAGGATTTTGGTTATTCGAAATCGGCTGATGAGGCATTCAAATTCTGGGGACATGACGAAGCTTTACGGCGGATGGTTCTGGAGATTAGAAAGCTTCGTCCCGATGTAATCATCACCAACCACTCTGTGACCACCAACGATCACGGTCATCATCAGGCTACCGGGCGGCTCGAGCTGGAGGCGTTTGACGCCGCCGCCGATCCGAAACGGTTTGCGGAACAACTAAAAACTGCCGAACTATTGACCCCGTGGCAAGTCCAGCGACTGTTCGTGCGCCAACGCGGCAATCAAGCGGTGCAGAACCCCGACCGTCAGGGAGGGGGCAGCGACTTCGTGACCATCGACCCCAACGAACGCGATCCGATTCGCGGCACCATGTTTGCCGAGCAAGCGCT
>DATGVD010000542.1:0-5805 GCA_035300785.1 Pyrinomonadaceae bacterium
CGATCACACTGAGCGAATGCTGCGCTGGTTCGGCGTTCCGCTTGAGACCAGAGACGTTGAGGGCTCGCGGGCTGTCGCGATCGGTGGCCCGGCGCGTTTGAGCGCGCGAGATGTTTCAATTCCCGGAGATGTCTCATCGGCTGCATACTTTGTCGCAGCGGCGGCATTGCTTCCAGACTCGTTGCTGAAGATTGCCGGCGTAGGTCTAAATCCGACGCGCGTGCTCTTTTTGAAACAACTCCAATCTCTTGGTCTCAACGTTAGCCCCGGCGAAGTGTGGGATGAGCCCAACGAACCTGCGGGAGTTTTGCGCGTTGAGGGCTTCAAAACGCAGCCTTCGTCTGAATCAATGATAACTCTCAGAGGCTCGCTAATTCCGCAATTGATCGACGAGCTGCCGTTGCTTGCCGTTGTCGGATCGCAAATCGAAGGCGGGATGGAAATTCGCGACGCCGCTGAATTGCGCGCTAAGGAATCCGATCGCATCGCGGCGACGGTCCAGAACCTGCGCGCGATGGGCGCCGAAGTAGAAGATTTCGAGGACGGCTTGCGCGTGACTGGGCCGGTGCAACTCCGCGGCGCGACAATCGATCCGCGCGGCGATCATCGGATCGCGATGGCGTTCTCGGTGGCCGGGCTGATTGCCCAGGGCGAGACTGAAATCAAAGACGCCGAATGCGTCGCCGTTTCGTTTCCGGAATTTTTTGAGTTGTTGGAGTCGGTGATTGAGAGATGACGGACCGTCGCATCATCGTCGTTGGTTTCATGGGCTGCGGAAAAACCACCGTCGCCCGAGCGCTCGCACAACGGCTGGGATGCGCCATGGTCGATCTGGATTCATTCATCACCGATCGCGAAGGTCACACACCCGCTGAGATCATCGTCCAGGACAGTGAGCCTTCATTTCGCGAGATCGAAACGCAGGCGTTAAGAGTTGTTCTGGAAGAGAATGCGGCGCGCGTGATCGCGCTGGGCGGCGGCGCCTGGATGATCGAAGCTAACCGCGCGCTCGCCGAAAAGCATGATTGCCTCAGCGTCTGGCTGGACGCGCCGTTCGAACTCTGCTGGGAACGAATCCAGTCGAGCGGAACTAATCGGCCGCTGGCTCCTGATCGGCCAACGGCAGAGGGCCTTTACAACAATCGCCGCGTGAGTTACGGAATCAGTGGGCTGCGGGTCGATGTCCGCAGCGACAGCGCGCCGGATCTGTTAACTAACGAGATACTTCGACGAGCAGGATGAGTCGGAGACCTTCGAATGGCTTCAGCTGATCGAGACAACCGCGGACTTATCGAAGCGCTGATCGGAGACGGCCGCCCACTGCTCGTCTTTGCGGGCCTCTGTTTGGTGCTGGCTGGTGGGTTTGCACTCTTCCTCTCAGCCACGCGCCACTTTCTTCCGCACGACGTACAGTTTCTCGGCATGACCGCCGAACAGCTTTGCGGGATCCAGAGCTGCCGCGTTGTCTATTTCATGTTTCATGATCGGGTTTCCTTCGGCGGCGCGCTGATCGCCATCGGTTCGCTTTACGTCTGGCTGGCGGAGTTTCCTTTGCGCAAGGGTGAAGCCTGGGCGTGGTGGCTCTTCGTGATTAGCGGAGTCGCCGGCTTTGGGAGTTTTCTTGGCTATCTTGGTTATGGCTATCTGGATAGCTGGCATGGAATGGCAACCTTACTGCTCATCCCCTTCTTCATTGGCGGCCTGGTGAAATCCTTTTCCCTGCTCGAGACCCCGGCACGTTTCTCTTCCTTAACAAAATCCTCGACGAGGGTCCCATGGTTCTCGCCGTTTGGTATTGGCCGCGCGCTCTTACTCGCCACGGCCACCGGGATGATCGCGGGCGGTTTCACCGTGATGATGGTCGGCATGACAAAAGTTTTTGTCTCGCAGGACTTGCAGTTTATCGGCCTGCCCGCTGTCGACATCCGCGCTATTAATCCAAGACTAATTCCTCTGATCGCGCACGACCGCGCGGGATTCGGTGGCGCGATCTGCACGACCGGAATCGTTGTTCTCTTCTGTGTTTGGTGTGCCAAACCTTCAAAGAGTCTCTGGCAAGTCTTATTTTTTTCGGGCGCCGTCGGGTTCGCTTCGGCCATCGGAGTTCACCCCGCGGTCGGTTACCTTAATTTGGTTCACTTGGCGCCGGCCCTTCTCGGGGCAGTCTCTTTCCTCGTGGGAGTGGCTCTCTGTTACCAGCCGATGGTCAACGGTCACGAAAGCTAACCGTAAACGATTGTTTGTCCTTTCCTGCCGCTGGGTTTTCCTTTAATCTGCCTGAGTGGAGAAATTTCGCATTCGCGGCGGAAATCCAATCAAAGGCCTCGTCTCAATTAGCGGCGCCAAGAACTCTGCCCTGCCGTGCATGGCGGCGGCGATCCTGACGCCTGAGACGGTCACGCTGCACAATCTCCCCTACGTGCGCGATATCATCACCCAACGGCGCTTGCTGGAAGACATCGGCGCGCATGTGCTGACTCCTGAGCTTCGCACTCACAAAATTTCCGCCGCGCACGTCGAGCTGTTCGAAGCGCCGTACGAATTGGTAAAGACAATGCGCGCGTCGGTGCTGGCGCTCGGCCCTCTGCTGGCGCGGTTCGGCAAAGCGAAGGTGTCTTTGCCGGGCGGCTGCGCCATCGGCGCGCGGCCGATCGATTTACATCTCGCGGGTTTTGAAAAATTTGGCGCCGAAGTCATGTTGGAATCCGGCGATGTAGTCGCGCGCGCCCCGAAAGGCGGCCGCCTGATCGGCACAGAGATCAACTTCGAAAAGGTTTCCGTGACTGGGACTGAAAACCTGATGATGGCCGCCACCCTGGCTCGCGGCACCACGACGATTCACAACGCGGCGCGCGAGCCGGAGGTTGGCGATCTCGCGGAACTGCTGAACAAGATGGGCGCGCGCGTGCGGGGCGCGGGCACGACAACGATTGAGATCGAAGGGGTGGAAGCGCTCGGCGGAGCCGAGCACACGATCATTCCCGATCGGATCGAAACCGGAACCTTCATCGCCGCGGCTGCGATCACGAGAGGCGAACTGGAGATCAGGGACTGTCAGCCCGAGCATTGCGTGCGCATAGTCGCCAAATTACGCGAAGTCGGCGTCGAGATCGAAGAAGTCAACCAAAGCACTTTGAACGTTCGTTGCAGCGCGCAGGGACTGAAAGCGAATGACTTAATCACTGAACCGTATCCGCATTTTCCGACTGACATGCAGGCGCAATACATGACCCTGATGACGCAGGCCGCAGGTCGCTCAGTGATTACAGAAACAGTTTTCGAGAATCGTTTCATGCATGCTTCCGAGTTGCAGCGCATGGGCGCGCGCATTCAGATTGGGCACGATCAGGCGACCGTCGATGGCCCGACCAGACTGACGGGCGCGCGCGTGCAGGCTTCCGATTTGCGCGCCTCTGCGTCGTTGGTGCTGGCCGGCCTGGTGGCCGAAGGCGAGACGACCATCGATCGCGTCTATCACATCGATCGCGGCTATGAAAAGATTGAAACGAAGCTCAAAGCGGTGGGCGCAGACATCGAACGCGTGCGCGAGTCGGTCACCGCGCCGTTGCCATCGCGCGAAGACGATGCCGCGGCTGCGTGAATTGAAAAGCGAATTCAAACTGTGTGATATTATGCAGCCATGAGTGAGACGGATTGCCTCTTTTGTAAAATTCTGGCCGGGACTGTTGCGGCCGACGTTGTCTATCAGGACAATCGTTGTGTCGTAATTCGCGATATCAACCCGCAAGCACCGACGCACGTTCTGGTCATCCCCCGCGAACACCTGGAATCATTGGATGACGCCTCGCAAAAAGACGAGTCGCTGTTGGGACACTTACTGCGCGTCTCGGCACGCGTGGCGAACGAACACGGACTCAATGAAAACGGCGGCTATCGCGCGGTTATCAACACTGGGAGCGGAGCTGGCCAGTCAGTTTTCCATCTGCACGTTCATGTACTCGGTGGCCGCGAGATGGCCTGGCCGCCGGGTTGACGTCGCATTATCTTAGTTGGCAAGTTGCTGAAAAATGCGTCAAGCAGAGTAGCTTCTCTGTGGGTGACCTCTGTGCCTCTGTGGTGAATAACTCGCCAAAAAGATTTACCGCCAGCGCCGGAGAGAACCACCGAGTTCGCACAGAGAAATCGTTACCAAACTCTCTTATTGGTTGATTGCGTCGTGTAGTGGTCACGTCTATGCCGGCAGCAACTCACCCTGCTGCGGCCGCGAGCGGGCATGCTCCTTCATCCATTCGACAATATTCGCTATGCCTTCTATCTCACCATCAGCAAGTGGGAACGCACCTTTGTTAATCAGCTCTCTATTGCCTGGAGCAACATTCGCGCTTGAGCGGACGAAGACCGGACACCAGCCTGCGGTCAGCGTCTCAACTGCGCCGGCCCACGTCCCGCCTTTTTGATAATCGCTGGATACCACCACCGCATAATCCGAAGCGCCGTAGATGATTTTGTTGCGGCCCATCGCCGCGCCGACTGAAAAGCCATTGTCGGGCCGGTAAGGCGTCAGCAACACCAACCGACCATCCATTACGAACTCACGTACATCGGGCTGACGAATCGTCCTGACGAGGCTGTCTGCGAGAATGCCGACCGCATCACCACCAGACTCTAACGCTGCCTGCATCGCGACCCGATCGGTGCCGCGCGCGCCACCCGATACGACGGCAACTGACTGTCGCGCGCACAACGCGCCCGAACTTTGGGCAAAGCTCTCTCCACTCTCGTCGAGGTTGCGTGAACCTACAATCGCGATCGCTGGTTTTCGCAAGATCTCGAATTCTCCCGCACCAAACAGCACGGGTGGGGCTTGATGTTTTAGCGTGTCTCGCAGCCGGGCAGGGTACGAGTCATCCACGCGGGTCACGCACCAAATGCCGCTGGCTGCCAGGTGCTCCAACTCGAGCGCCAAGCTTCCCCCGCGAGCCAGCAATTGAGAAATCCGCTCTGCTTCAGCCGGCAGCAGTGCCAAACGCTTTGCCAAATCTTCGGCGGATAACTCGAGCAATGAACGCGGATGCTTGATCTCAGAATCGTGAAACTTCTGGGCCAGCGCATTCCATTCCCGCAGAGTAAGGGGCGCAAGCGTAGGCTCGTCGCCACCGTTCAACCCAAGGTGCGAACACAGCATGGCAACAACCGCACCGTCATCGCTCATCAGTTCGCGCGCGTACATCACGAGTCACCTGCTGTCGCTTTCGCCAAAGCGAAGGGGAATACCGGTCCGCTCTTATTTATGCGCAACAAAGCTGCGATCACAGTCATCGTCCAGCCCGAATCAATCACGTCGTCCACCAGAATTACCGGCGCAGCCAGAATACCACGCCCGACCGAAAAGGCTCCCAGCAGATTGCGCACTTGCTGGGCGCTGTTCTCCATGCGCTTCTGCGGTTCCGTCTCACGAGCCTTATCGATTACTGGCAGGAAGGGAATACCCAGCAGCGCGGCGAGCCGCCGAGCGAAATCCGAGACCAGCAGTGGCTTTCGTTTTGAAGGAACGTACGTGAGCCATTGCGGGAACGGATCGGGCTGCCAACGATCCCGAATCAACGTTGCGGAGGCCGCTACCAACTGGTCGTTGAAATGACCCGCATCGTATTTGCAGTGCGCCACAATACGGCCCCAGCCTGCGTCGCCGTAGATGCACAAAGCACGGCCTTCTTCAGGTCGCAAACCTTCAGGAATCGTAGTCTTTAGCTTTCCTTCCTTCGAATAACCTACTGCTGCGGAGGTTGCTTGTTGCAGTTCGGACAATACCGCGCGTGGCCATTGTTTTCGCGGATCCGTGTT
>DATGVD010000543.1:0-4872 GCA_035300785.1 Pyrinomonadaceae bacterium
CCGAAGTCACGAAAGGCTTTTACCTGCGCTCGCGCCAGGTTTTGATCCTGCGCGTAGAAGCGCGTACCCCAAACGACGACGCTGGCACTTACCAGGTTCGGTTCGGCGGGGCCTACGAACCGTTCAGCGGCGGCATTCCGGTGGCGGAAGAAAGCACTGAGCAATCAACCGAAGGGGCGCGGACCAGCGGAAGCAAGACCCGCCTTTCTTCAGTCGGCGCGCGCATAGAGGAACCGCCGAGCGCCGCAACCGCAAAGCCGGCAGAGAAATCAGCAGAAGAAACCGCGAGCAACCCGCCATCGTCGGCGAAAGTTACCAAACCAAAGTCGCCACGAACTGCGCCGCCAAGAACCGCGCGTGGTCGTCCATCAAGGACGACGCGCGCCAAACCCGCAAACACGGGAAACGCAGCAAAGACTGAGCCCGCGAAAACCGAAACTGCCAAGCCTGAAACTGCGGAAGAGAAGAAAGAGCCCGCAACCGGAGAAGAGAAGCCGGCGGCTATCGAGAAATCATCGACGCCCGAGAAGCCCGCTGCACAGGAAGCCACGGTTCCTAAGCCGGGCGCGCGTCTGATCATTGAAGAGACGGACGGCGCCAGGATCGATCGGCCGATGTCAACCGTGCGCCGCGTAGTGATCGAAGGCGGAACGATCGTAATCGTGCTCAAGACCGGCCGCATCGAACGCGTTCCCATGTCGCTCGTCACCAGGATGTCTATTGAACCTTAGGAGAGCTCAGGCAGTCCGACTTACCGTTCCCTCGAACCCCAACGAACCACGAGCGCGATCGGCAGACCGATGCCGAACATGTGTATCAACAGCCCGCCGATCAATACAGACTTAGGATAGGACCACGGATAGACCGTGGCGTGAATTGCCGAAAGCCGCAGGACGATACAATTCATAACCAGATAGACGCACACACCGTAGAGGATGCCGCTGATGACTGCCTGGGTGACCATGAATCGCAGCACTCGACTGGCGAAGTAATAGACGGTGGCGGCAATAAGCGCAATCAGGAAGTGAAAGACCAGACCGAGGGCCGCCGTCCTGGCCCCGCCTTCAAAGGCGCTCCGGCCGAGCGCACCGCTGGCAACTGATTGCAGAATGAAGAGTGGCTTTCGGCCGCTCCGAATGTAGCTGAAAACGCAGGCGTAGGTAATATCCAGCGCGCCGGCGATCAGACCGGCCAGCAGAATCGTTTGATATGCCGGTTTTTTCATGGGTGATCGATGTGCGAGACGGGAACGAAAACTACTTTGGTTTCTTCAGCGAAGCCAGCTTGTCGCGAAACTGCGGGAGATCCTGGTTGGTAGAATCGACCTTTGCCAGCTTGTTAATCGCTTCTTCCGCAGCCTTTGCATCACCCTTGCTCAGCAGCGCTGCGCAAAGGCCGTCGAGCAACGGCACGTCATTGGGAGTTTTCATCAAGGCAGCCTTGTACCACTTTTCCGCAGCGTCGAAGTGGCCGCCATCAAGATTAGCCACCGCGAGCATGGCCAACACATCAGCGTCGGTCGGCTTGATTTTATTGGCTGCCAAAAGGTACTCGATCGCCTGATCGAATCGCTGGATCTGGTACTCAAGCTTGGCCGCGGTGACCTGCGCTTCAAAGTCGTTCGGATTCTCTCGCGCCTGCTTCATCGCCGTTTGCACAGACGCGAGCATCTGCTGGCCGGTGTCCCCGGCTTGATCGCCGCCGACCGGCGGATGGTTGGGCGGCATTGATTGCGTCTGCTGCATTGGACCGCGCGGTGCTGACTCGCGCTGGCTGAGCACGCTGTGCACCATAAAGCCGACGATAAAGCCCAGCAGCAAACCGATTATCGCGAACATCAAGTTGTCTTTGTTCATGATTTGCGGGTTTCGCTACTCGTCAGCTTTCAACAGTCCGCGAATCTGTTCGCGCAGTTCCGGATTGTCCGTATGGCCGTGGCGAGTGATCGCATGATTCACTGCCGCGTCGAGCACTTCTTCTTCGGTGCCTTCGAGGCGCAGCGTGCAACCGCAGTCGCTGGGATGCTCACGGCAATCAATCGATTTTCTTTGCGGGTCTGACATGCTGCTACCTTCCTTCTTTAGAGTGCGCCGACTTGCCGGCGCTTTGGTTCGACGTGCCTCGCAGGCGAATCCTGTGTTTGGAATGAAAACCGGCAACAAGTCGCAAGAATCCGAAAGTCTATCGCGAACCTCGACCGGCCGCCAACTCTTTCGCCTTCGCAAGTCGATCCGAAACGGCCTTTTGGGTTTCAGAACCAGCCGGTAACTTCTGCCAGTACTCGATGGCTTTCTTGTAATCAGCGGCTTGAAAAGCGGCCTCGCCGGCGAACGCCAGGGCTTGCTCATTGTTAGGATCTAATTGCAAAGCCCGAGTAATCGCTTCCATGGGCTTGCCCTCCAGACGTTGGCCATTGGATAAAGCCAGGGCCTCGGCATAATCAGTCCACAGACTTGCATCGCTCGGCTTCAACGCCGTCGCGCGTCCGTATGCGGCCGCCGCGTCCGCGTAACGTTCCATCATCGTGTAGCTGCGCCCGAGCATCACCCACCCCTGCGCGTCGTTCGGATTTGCTTCGAGCCGCTTCGCCAGTTTGCCGACGTTTGCTTCAATCTGCTGCGGCGTCATTTCACCGGATTGAGTTTCGGCCCCGGGCATCGTGCTCGGCGCTGTCTCCGGATTAAGCGCTTTCGGATTTCCCCGAACCAGATAAAAAGCAATTGCGACGACGGGGATCGCGGCGGCGACGGCGTAAGCGACTTTCCTGGTCGCGGGCGACATTCTCGGTGAAGCAGACGGCGCGCGGTTCGCCGTTTCGGTATCCGCGAGCAGGCGGCGCTCCAACTCTTCTTTTTCTTTTTGGTATTCGGGTTCTCCGATCAACCCGTTCCGCAAATCGGTTTCGAGCTCCTGACACTGGTCCTGATAAACCAGCACGTTGGCCGCGCGCATCTCGTCGCTCTTCCGGTCCTCGGTGGGCGCGAAGAGTGTCGGCAGCACAAACCACAGCGCCAGCAGAGTCATCAACCCACAGATTATCCAGAAAAGGAGCATTGAGAATTATCCGCGCAAGAGTTCTTCCGCCCGCTTGTGTTCGGCCGCAGTCAGCGGTTGGTCCTGAATTATTTCTCTTCGATGTTTGAGATAGCGATAAAGCAGCAGCGTGCCGCCGAGCAAGAGGACGAATGGACCAAACCAAAGGAGGTAGGTTGTCGCTTTCACCGGGGGTTTATACAAAACAAAATCGCCGTAGCGCTGCGTCAGGAAAGCGATGATCTCCTGATCGCTTTTGCCCGCTTTCATCTGTTCGCGGATTTCCTTGCGCAGGTCTTCGGCGAGATCGGCCCGCGAATCGGCCAGCGTCTCGTTCTGACAAACCAGACAGCGCAGTTGCTGCGTCAGGGCCTGCATACGCTGATCGATCTGCGGATCTTCGACTGGCTTCGCCTCTTTCGCGAGCGCCGGCCCCGCCAGGGAGATGAGCAGCAGAATAAGGATCGAGACGCGCCTCATTTATTCAACTCTTTCGCCAGCGGCAGAATCTTGTTCTGCCAGACATCTTCCGTAATTGGCCCGATCTGTTTGAAGCGAATAACCCCGTTGCGATCGATTAGATAACTCTCGGGCGCGCCGTAGACTCCGTAATCGATCGAAACCCGGCCGTCGACATCAAAGGCCGTCAGCGTGTATGGGTTGCCAAATTCATCGAGCCATTGCAAGGCCGCGGCGCGCTCGTCTTTGTAATCGACTCCGTAAATCGGCACGACGCCCGTCTTCGCATACTGGACCAACAGAGGGTGCTCTTCGCGACAGGCAACACACCAGGTTCCCCAAAAGTTTAGTATCCAGACCTTGCCGCGCATCTCTTTGGCAGAGAAAGTCGTGCTTGCCTTTTGCAACTGTGGTAATTGAAACTCAGGCGCCGATTTGTTAATCAGCGGCGACGGAACCTCGTGTGGATCGCGGCGCAAGCCGACGAGCAGAAACAGAACCAGCACGACGAACAGAATCAGCGGTAAGAAAAGCAGACGGTTCATGGGCTATTCTGCCGTTCCAGATGCCGGCGTGGTTGCGACGGTTGCAACTGGCTCGGGCTTGGTCGCCGCGGTTTCCTGGGATTCTTTCCGCGCCGCTAAAGCGTAACGACGATCCGACACCGCGAAAGCGCCGCCAAGCGCCATCAGCAGCGCGCCTCCCCAAATCCAGTTAACCAGTGGCTTGTGGTACACGCGCACAGTCCAGGCCCGATTGTCGATCTGATCTCCGAGCGCTACATACAAATCACGAAAAATGCTGCGGTCGATCGCCGTTTCCGAAGTCACACTTTGCGCCACGGTGTAAGCGTGCTTTTCCGGGTGCAGCATCGCTACCGGCGCGCCGTTCCTGGTCACTTCAATATCAGCGCGCACGGCCTGATAGTTCGGTCCCTGCAACTGCGCGAGGTTTCGCAACTGAAAGTCGTAGCCGCCGACATTGACGGTGTCGCCAAGGTTCATCTTTACGTCCTTCTCAGTTTGGTAGCTGGTGACTACGGTCACGCCCGCGATGAATACCGCCACGCCCAAGTGCGCCAATTGCATTCCATAGTAGCTGCGCGAAGTCGTCCGCAGCTTTGTCAAAAACCCGGATCCCTCGCTGGACCTGAGCCTGCCCCAAAGATTCTGTGCCACCGTAGCGGCAATCCAGAACACGAGCAGCAGTCCGAGGCTCACGCGCCATTTCCAACCCCCGATTACGAACGGCAGCACCAACGCCATCACGAAACTCAGGACAAACGCCCAGCGCAGGCGCACCGCCAGCTCAGGTATCTTTGCCTGCTTCCAGCGCGCGATTGGTCCGACGCCAATCAGAAACGCCGCCGGCGCCATCAGC
>DATGVD010000544.1:0-14500 GCA_035300785.1 Pyrinomonadaceae bacterium
ATCAAGAGATCAGTCGCAACTCCAGGTATTGCGAGAGCGGATAGAGGCCATGTTGAGGTTAACTGAGACGACGATCAGCGCTGTCAGAAGAATCTCTTCGGAACTGCGTCCCAGTGTTCTTGACGACCTCGGGCTCGCGGCCGCAATTGAATGGCAAGCGCAGCAGTTTCAAGCTCGCACAGGTATCATCTGCCACTGCGATTATTCGCTGGAGGATGTTGATTTGGATCAGGAGCAATCAACCGCCATCTTCCGCATCTTTCAGGAAGCTCTGACTAATATTCTTCGTCATGCCCAAGCCACGAGAGTTGAAATTGTTATGAAAGAGGAGGCAGGTGAATTCGTTTTGACGGTTAGCGACAACGGAAGAGGAATCACTGAAGACGACAAATCAAGGTTGCAATCACTGGGCCTTCTCGGAATGCGAGAACGGGCTGATTTGATAGGAGCAGAGATCGATGTCGCCGGGGTTGAGGCGCAAGGGACTGTGGTTACTGTACGAGTCCCAAAAACTCCAAACGTGATACGAGACGGCCTTCCTATTAAGTGATAGTGAGGCTGTATCAAGCAGTTGAGCAACCTGTGTGTGAGGCGGGCAATGAAGAAAATCCTCATCATTGACGACCATGAAATCGTTCGCGACGGCCTCAAGAGGATACTGACTGAGCAATCCGGCAGTAACACCTTCGGCGAAGCCAGCACGCCCACGGAAGCGCTCAGAGTCGCGGCTGAGCATGACTGGGACGTGGTGGTCCTCGATCTTTCGTTAGGCAGCAGAAGCGGGCTGGAAGTTTTGAAAGAGCTGAAGCAGATTCGTCCTCGGCTCCCAGTACTGATCCTCAGTATGCATTCGGAGGAGCAATACGCGCGCCGTGCATTCAAGGCAGGGGCGGCAGGCTATATAACCAAAGATAGCCCGCGAGCAGAGTTGGTCAAAGCAATAAACAAAGTCGCACAAGGCGGTAGGTATGTAAGCCCAGCTCTCGCCGAGGAACTCGTTATCGATCTGGAACGACGAAGCGACCGCCCGCCTCATGAGACCCTTTCTGATCGTGAGTTTGAGGTAATGCGCTTAATTGCCTCCGGGAAGACGGTCGGCGAAATTGCCAGCCTTCTGTCCCTGAGTGACAGCACCATTAGCACCTACCGGGCGCGCATTTTAGAGAAGATGGGGATGAAGACGAACGCAGAACTCACCCACTACGCAATTAAGAACAATCTGGTTTGATTCACGGAACCGATAGCTCGCATTAGCTTCGACCCGCACTCTTACTGGTTTAAGAATCGCAATCGCGCCCTCTTATCAGGTGCTGTGTTTGTCAGCATTGTAGGGCGAACACTGACGCCCGTCCTCGCCCCGCAGCGACACAAGAATCAAATTTGTCCTGATATTCATTTCCCTTCCGCGCTTGTACTCTCATCACGAATCGACAAATTCTCCGCGAACTTTAGGGGAATTACCGACTAAGCCCCGACGGCGTAACCCTGTGCTGAAGCTGATTTCAGTATCCCGGGAAAACAAGATTCGTCATCGCTGCCAATGTTTGGGCGCTGACCACAACCAAAGGAATGACTCCCGGCGATGGAGATTCGAGTCTTGCTGGCAGACCACCACGCTCTCATCCGAGGTGGAATTCGCGCGCTCCTCGAAAAGCTTCCTGAGTTGGAAATTCTCGCCGAAGCCAGTGATGGCCCCGAGGCGTTGCGATTGATCAGGCAGCATCGACCTGACGTGGCTTTGATAGAAAGCGCGATGTCCGGGTTGAGCGGCTTTGAGGTGACTGCCCTGGTAAAGAAGGAATGCCCCGGGGTGCACGTGCTCGTCCTTTCAACGTACGCCGATGAAGAATGCCTGAGGCAGGCACTGGATTGTGGCGCGGACGGTTATTTGACTATGACTGCTTCCGCCGCTGAGCTGGAGTTGGCGATCAAGACCGTCGCAAACGGCCAAACGTATATCAGTTCCTCGGCGACAAAACTGCTCGAGGATTTTATTCGGGGCAGCCATGAAACTTTAAAAGGGTTGACGCCCCGCCAGCGCGAAGTCCTGAAGTTAATCGCGGAGGGTAAGTCGACAAAGGAAATTGCCCTGGCCCTGAATATCAGCGTCAAGACGGTTGAGACACATCGGATGCTTTTGACCGACCGCCTGGATATTCACCACACAGCCGGGCTGGTCCGGTATGCAATCAAAGCCGGGCTCATACGATTAGAGGACTAGTCTCCTTCAGGCATCCGGCATGAGCGATGAGACGATGGCGCGACGGTTTGAGCCTTCTCACCGCGCCGAAGCTGGGCAAAGGAAACGGAGTCAACTATGGCGAGCATTCTGTTGGTGGAAGATGATGACCAGGTCAGGTCTATGCTCAAAGAGCTATTGACGCGCTCAGGGCATGAGGTATCAGAAGCTCCTGGCGGACGGCGAGTTTGTGATATGCATCAGCAGCAGCGTTTCGATCTGGTTATTACTGATCTGGTGATGCCGGACATAGAGGGACTGGCAGTGATCATGGAGCTTCGACGCGTAGATCAAAACGTGCGCATCATTGCCATGTCTGGAGCGCTACAGGGTAGAGCGAAAGAATACCTGAGGATCGCGCAGAAACTAGGTGCCCAACTTACGTTGGTCAAACCTTTTGGCGACCAGGAATTCTTAGAGGCGGTCTGCCTGGCGCTTGAAACCAAAGCACCGAGTGACCCGCCTGTTGTTTCCAAATATGGGGAATGACACCCCTTCCTCTCGGGTGCGAAGACAATTTTTGTAGGACTAGATCGAGGAGTTAGACAAGAGAGCGGCCACATGCGGCAGTGGCCGTAAGTTATTGTAAAAAAGTGGTGAGCCGAGCAGGACTCGAACCTGCGACCCACTGGTTAAAAGCCAGTTGCTCTACCAACTGAGCTATCGGCCCACTTTACAAAAGACTTGAGTCCAGGGTCACTAGTCTAGGGTTTCAGGTTTCAGGTTTCAAGTTTAAGGTTCGCAGCAAGCTGAAGTCAGTCCCCGGAGCGGTAGCGACGGGGTGATTTGGCCGTGAACAATACCCGGTCGCATCCACCACCCCACGGGGTTTGCCCGCGCGGGGATCCCGGTCCGCTCCGGGTACTGACTTCATGCACGCTTGAAACCTGAAACTAACGTCTCAGCCAGCGCCCGACGTTTGAATCCTGAACAATAATCGTCTGCGAACGTTCCGGCCCGGTCGATACCAGCCCAATCTCAACCCCGATCTTCTCAGAAAGAAATTCAACGTAAGCGCGCGCCTTTGCCGGCAGCGCGCTCATCTCGGTTGTGCCGAGCGTCGACCTCTGCCAACCGGGAAGCGTTGCGAACACCGGCTCGACGCGGCGCAAGTCCTGCGACACAGACGGAAGTGACTCGCATCTCTTGCCGTTAAGGCTGTAGCCGACGCACACCTTAATTTCATCCAGCGTGTCGAGCACATCGAGTTTGGTCAACGCCACCGAAGTGAAACCATTAATCTCTGCGGCATAGCGCGTCGCGAAAGCGTCAAACCAGCCGCACCGGCGCGGGCGGCCGGTCGAGGCTCCGTACTCTCGACCACGTTCGCGGATCAGTTGTCCCATTTCAGCCTCGCCGTCGAGCATCTCGGTCGGGAACGGTCCTTCACCGACGCGAGTCGTGTAAGTGCGAACGATGCCCAACACGCCAGTCAGATGCTGTGGCGCCAGACCGGTGCCGACCAACGCGCCGCCAATCACCGTGCTCGATGAAGTCACGAACGGATAGGTGCCGTGATCGACGTCAAGCAAGGTCGCCTGCGCGCCTTCCAGCAGGATTGAATCGCCACGAGTGGCCGCCTGGTTGAGAAAATGACTGGTGTCGCAGATGAACGGTGCGAGGCGCTCAACCGTCGCCGACGTTTCATCGATGATCGCGTTTGCCTCGAGCGGCTGGCCGCCGTAGGCCACGATGATTCGATTGGCATCTTCCAGGTTGCGCTCAATCCGCGAGCGCAGTACTTCAGGAACCAGCGCATCGGCAAGTCGAAGACCCCTGCGGCCGGCCTTATCTTCATACGCCGGGCCGATGCCGCGCAGCGTGGTGCCGACGCGCTCGTTGCCAAGACGTTCTTCACTGGTGTGATCCAGCGCGCGGTGATACGGCAATATCAAGTGCGCGCGCGAGCTGACCTTCACGCGATCGGGCGTGATGCTGATGCCCTGCGCCATAAGCCGATCGGCTTCTTCAAAAAAGGCCTTCGGATCGATCACCATGCCGTTGCCCAGCACGCAGGTCTTGCCCACGTGAACGATGCCGGACGGCAGCAGATGCAGCACGAAGGACTGATCGCCGATCTGGACCGAATGTCCGGCATTGTGGCCGCCCTGATAGCGGACCACGATGTCGAAACGCTCGGCGAGCAGATCGACAATCTTGCCCTTGCCTTCATCGCCCCACTGGGCCCCGATAACCGCGATAACCATAGTCAGATATCAGAGGTCAGAGATCAGAAATCAGAAGAAAAGACAGACCCAGAATCTGGTAAACACACGAAGGGCGCGGTTACACCAACAAAGCAGAACCGCGCCCACAACTTAATTGCTTAGGCAGCTGTTGCGGCGCCGACGTGTTTGTCCAACATGCGCGAGATTGCCTGTTCCGAGGTGGCGCCGACCACTCGTTCTTCTTCCTTGCCGTTCTTAAAAAGAATCAAAGTAGGAATGCCCTTGATGCCATAACGTTGTGAGACCGAAGGGTTATCGTCCACGTTTAGTTTGACGACGTGGGCGTTGCTCGCATATTTCTCGGCCACAGCTTCGATTGTAGGCGCGAGCGCGCGGCACGGCTGGCACCACACCGCCCAAAAGTCGACCAGCACCGGCCGATCGGATTTCAATACATCGTTTTCAAAATTTCCATCGCTCGTGTCTCTTACATGCTCGCTCATCAGAATCTCCTTGCAGTGTTAATTAGTCGTTTCGAAATCCTCATCTGACATCGATTACGTCACGGTAAAGTCGAATGTACTTGAGGGCCGCGGCCGACCACGAATTGTCTACGGCCATCCCGTTGCGCTGAATCTGTACCCACGTATCGGGTTCACTATAAAAGTAAATCGCTTCGCGTATTTTATCAAGCATGGCGGGAGCGGAATAGGGTCCAAACTTGAAACCGTGGCCCTGGCCGGTCGCCGGATCGAAACTCTGGACGGTGTCATCCAGCCCGCCGGTCGCGCGCACCACCGGAACCGTGCCATAGCGCATGCTGTACATTTGATTCAATCCGCAGGGTTCGTACAGCGAAGGCATCAGGAACATATCGGCCCCGGCCTCGATTTGATGAGCCAGAGGCTCGCCGGCATAGCCTTTGTAGATGCCGACGCGCTGGGGCGCGCCGTCGTGCCAGGATTGCAGGAAGTCTTCATACTCGCGCGCGCCCGCGCCGAGTGCGATGAAGAAGGCGCTCGTATCCAGGATTCCGCGGGCGGCTTGCCTGATTAAGTCGTAGCCCTTCTGGGCCACCAGACGCGAGATGATCGCGATGATCGGGCGGTCAGGTTCTTCAGGCAGCGCGAAGCGGCGCAAGAGATCGAGTTTGCACTCGCGCTTACCGGCCAGGTCTGCAGCGGAAAAATGCTTGACGATGTGCGGGTCGGTTTCCGGATTCCACACTTCGTAATCGACGCCGTTCGTGATTCCCGCCAGCCGGTTGCTCCGGGCTCGCACCAGCCAGTCGAGGCCGTAACCCTGTTCAACTGTTTGAATTTCACGCGCATAGCGCGGGCTGACCGTGGATAGTGCGTCCGCCGCGATGATGCCGGCCTTCAAAGGCGAAGCTGCGCCACTCAACATAAACTCGCTGGCGGAATCCGAGAAACCCAACCACCAGAGATTCTTCGGGTCGAACGCTCCCTGATAAGCCAGGTTGTGAATGGAAAACACGCTTCGCGTCTTTTGAAAAAATCGATCGTGGCGCCGGCGCGCGCGCAGCTCGACCGCGGCGAAGCCGCAGGGCCAGTCGTTACAGTGAACCACGTCCGGCGCTTTGCCCAGCCGCCGCAGCAACGCAATCGCGGCGCGACAGTAAAAAGCAAAGCGCTCAAAGTCGTCGGGTTCGCCATAGATCTTACCGCGCGCGAAGTAAAACGGCGCGTCGATCAGATAAGTGGGCAGATTCAGCGTTTCGCTTTCCCAGACGCCAATGCGCGGCTGTTTCCCGCGCCATTCGACTTCCAGATCGTCGATGAATGTTTTACCGGACAGCTTGGGGTCGATCTGATCGTAGCGCGGAAGAATCAGAAAAGAGTCGATTCCTTCGGCGTGCAGGGCCTTCGGCAGCGCGCCGGAAACGTCGGCCAACCCGCCGGTCTTGGCGAAGGGAACGGCTTCAGATGACAGGATGGCAACCCGCATGAAACTCAAGGATGAAGGCGGAAAGACGAAGAGAACAGGGACGAAGGCAGCGAGGTGAAGAACGAACTACTCCAGTATCCGAAGTAGTTATTTCATCCTTCATCCGCCTTCATCCCTGTTGTTTAGCTTTGCATCGACGCGAGGAACTCGGCGTTCGATTTGGTCTTCTCCAGACGCTCGAGTACGACTTCCATTTGTTCAACCGGCGAGAGCGGATTCAGCACGCGGCGCATAACCCAGACGCGGGCCAGGTCTTCCTTGCTGATGAGCAGCTCTTCCTTGCGCGTGCCTGATCGCTGAAGATCGATGGCCGGGAACAGGCGCTTGTCGCTGAGCCGCCGATCGAGATGAATTTCGCTGTTGCCGGTGCCTTTGAACTCTTCAAAGATCACGTCATCCATGCGCGAGCCAGTGTCGATTAGCGCGGTCGCGATGATCGTCAGCGATCCGCCTTCTTCGATGTTGCGCGCCGCGCCAAAGAAACGCTTCGGACGCTGGAGTGCGTTTGAATCGATACCACCGGAAAGAATCTTACCGCTGGGCGGAACGACGGCGTTGTGGGCGCGCGCCAGACGCGTAATCGAGTCGAGGAGAATTACGACGTCGCGTTTGTGCTCGACCAGGCGCTTGGCCTTTTCGATCACCATATCGGCCACCTGAACGTGACGCGTGGGTGGCTCGTCAAAGGTCGAAGAGATCACTTCGCCCTGCACCGAACGCTGCATGTCGGTGACCTCCTCAGGCCGCTCGTCGATCAGCAGCACGATCAGAGTTACTTCCGGGTGATTCTGCGTGACTGAATTAGCGATGGCTTGCAGCAGCATGGTCTTGCCGGTGCGTGGCGGTGAAACGATCAAGCCGCGCTGGCCCTTGCCCAAAGGCGTGACCAGATCGATCACCCGCGCCGAAAGATTCTCGGGACCGACTTCCATTTTCAGCATCTCGTCGGGATAAAGCGGCGTCAGGTTATCGAAGAAAACTTTCTCCCGCGCCTGGTCAGGCGATTCGAAGTTGATTGCCTCGACCTTAATTAGGGCGAAATAGCGCTCGCCCTCTTTCGGCGGACGAATCTGACCGCTGATGGTGTCACCGGTGCGCAAATCGAACTTACGAATCTGCGATGGCGAGACATAAATATCGTCGGGACCGGGCAGGTAGTTGTATTCCGGCGCGCGCAGAAATCCGAAGCCGTCCGGCAGGGTTTCCAGCACGCCCTCGGAAAAGATGAGCCCGCTCTTTTCAGTTTGCGCCGCGAGCACTTTGAAGATCAGCTCCTGCTTGCGCATGCCGGTTGCGCCGGGCACGTCCATGCCTTTGGCGATCTGGGTGAGCGCGGAGATCGACATGTCTTTCAGCGTGGACAGATTGAAAACTTCGTCTCTTCCGTCGCTGCTCATCGATGTTTCTGCCGGGGCTTCAGCCGTGGCTATGCCGCCGCCGTTCTCACCATTATTCGTACGTCTTTTGTTTGCCATATCTTTCTTTCGTGCGCGGTCAGAGAATTTGCCGCGCGCAGGGTTTCGGGTTTCAGCATCCTGTCAATTGATTTAAATGATGCCAGTCAAAAGGAAAGGTTCCTCGCGGATCGTGGAGCAGCTCGGGTGGGACTGCTTTCCCGCTGCGTGACTCAATAACCAACCAACTTTGCCGCCAGGTCACAATCCAGAACGCGGAGTAATCGCCTGGTTTGGATGCCGGCTGGCTGGTAAGCGTGGTCGCGGATCAGATTCCAGATTACAAACACGGTCCGACCAGAGTCTTACTTAAGTATGATGCTTTTGTGACTCAGGGGTTTCCTTATTCTAAACGAAAGCTGGAGAATCGCAAGTAACAACTTACCTCAAAAGGCGATCTGATTCAAATTGAGCGAACCGGGCGCGAACCCCCAGGGCAATGACCAGGCTAAGAATCCTTGGCGTGCTTCAGGGCCGCTTGAATAGCATTCCACGCGTCGTCGTGCCCGCGGCCGCTGACCGCCGAATAAACTACTATCCGCTCGTTCTTAAACGCGCGTTTCGCGAGCTCGATGTTCCGGCGCAGTTCATTACTCGAAAGCTTATCTGATTTGGTGGCGACAATTGTGTGCGGCTTCTGATGATGTTCAAGCCACTCGTGCAGCTGCAAATCCTGTTTCGTGGGTTCGTGACGCGAATCGACAATATGAATTGATAGCACAAGCTGATCACGTTTGGCAAGATAATCGGTGGCGGCCGCGCTCCATTTTGCCTTCACCTCTCTGGGGGCGCGCGCGTATCCGTAACCCGGGAGATCGACGAAGCGAAACTTCCCGTTGATTAGGAAGAAATTGACGGACTGCGTTCTGCCTGGAGTCGACGACGTCCGCGCCAGGCCGCGCACGCCCAGCAGGGAGTTGATAAAGCTGGATTTCCCTACGTTCGAACGTCCCAGAAAAGCGATCTCCGGCTTGCGATCGCCGGGCCAGTCGGTTTCCTCGAACGCGCTCTTGATGAATTCAGCGCTCGTGACTTTCATTATGCTGGCCGCGGGGCTTCATGCGGATAAGCGGCTAAGACACACAAGAGAGCCACAAAGAGGCGTCAGAGCACATCAGCAAATTCGTCCTGGCGTCTTGCGCCTTTTCGTGGCTACTCCTTGCTTTTCAATCTGGCGTCCGCGGCCGAACGTCGCTGGCGTGACTACGCGGTCGCGGTCTGGGCCTTTGCGCGCTCAGCCATCACGGCCTGAATCATCTTGATCCGTTCGCGCATGCCGGCCAGCTTCTCCTGGTTGTTCGGGATGCGTCTAATCAGCGTCTCGTAGTGCCTGAGCATCTCCGGCTGGTTCCACTCTTGACGCAGCCCTTCGAGGATCGGTTCGATCTTGGCGAAGACGAAAAGGTGCTCGCCGTTCGCGTCATTGAACATCTGCTCGTCGATGGCGCCGTTATTCACCAGCGAAGCGGCCATGTCCCAGTACGTGATCACCATGCGAAGGTGTCCGCTGTGCTCGCCCATAACGCATTCCATATATTCGGCGGTGGTGGTCGGATTGAACGAGAAAAACCAGTTGCGTGCTTCACGCATGACCGGCTCGCGTCTCAGGTCGTAGAGTTTCAGAATCAGATTTGCGTCTTCTTGTTTTCCCATCTTGTTGCTCTCCTGTTTGATGAAAGATAGTTGTCGGAAAACGCAGACACACGAGATCCGTGATCTGCGAATTTCGAAACGGTTAATTTGACGAACGAAAACTGAAATTGTTCGGCTGAGCCGCTACTGCTCGGCAGGCGTTTGCAGGCCCTGCGGCGGCGGCTCGGTCGTCCACAACGGCGGCGTCTTGGCTTCTTCCGGAACGGCGTTGACCGGCTGTTCTTCAAGTGCCAGGGCGATCACTTCGTCAATCGTTTCAACCAGATTGATGGTCATCGCGTTGCGAACTTCCTCAGGCACTTCCGGCAAATCCTTTTCGTTGTCCTTCGGCAAGATGATCGTATCAATGCCGAAGCGGTGAGCCGCCAAAAGTTTTTCCTTTACGCCCCCGATTGGCAGAACGCGGCCGCGCAGAGTTATCTCGCCGGTCATCGCGACGTTCTTGCGCACCGGGACGCGCATCAGTGCTGAGGCCATGGCTACAGCAAGCGTGATGCCGGCAGACGGACCATCTTTAGGGATCGCCCCCTCCGGAACGTGGACGTGCAAATCGCGCTTGCGAATAAAATCCAGACTCATGCCGAGCCGTTCGGCGCGCGCCTTAATACAAGTCAGCGCGGCCTGGCCGGATTCCTGCATCACTTCGCCCAGTTTGCCGGTGAGCTGCACGCCGCCGCGCCCCTTCGTCAGGGTCGCTTCGATCTGCAGCACTTCGCCGCCGACTTCCGTCCACGCCAGCCCGGTCGCCAAACCAATTTCGCTTTCCGCGGCGACGCCTTGCTGGCGGAACTTGATCGGCCCGAGCATCTCTTGCACGCGCTCCGCGCCAATCACATCCTTAAAGTCGGCGGTCACGCTCTCGGCTACGAACTTGCGCGCCATCTTGCGGCAGCAGGAACCAAGCTCGCGTTCGAGATTGCGCACGCCGGCCTCCCGCGTGTAGTGGCGGATGATTTCCAAGATGCCCTCGTCGGTAAATTCAAATTGCTCAGGTCTCAGTCCGTTGGCTTCCGACTGTTTTCGCACCAGATGGCGCTTGGCAATCTCCAGCTTCTCGCGCTCGGTGTAACCGGAAAGCCGCAAAACTTCCAAACGATCCTGTAGCGCCGGCGGAATCGTATGCAAAACGTTCGCCGTGGCGATAAAGAACACTTTCGACAGATCGTATTCGATGTCGAGGTAGTGATCCTGGAACATGTGGTTCTGTTCCGGATCGAGTACCTCGAGCAGCGCCGCGCTCGGGTCGCCGCGGAAGTCCGTGCCGAGCTTGTCGACTTCGTCAAGCAGGAGCACCGGATTGACTGTTCCCGCTTTCTTCATCATCTGGATAATCTGTCCGGGCAGCGCGCCGATGTAAGTGCGACGATGACCACGAATCTCAGCTTCGTCACGGACGCCGCCCAGCGACAGGCGCACAAACTTTCGGCCAGTGGCGCGCGCAATCGATTTTCCCAGACTCGTCTTGCCGACTCCCGGCGGGCCGACAAAACAGAGAATCGAGCCCTTCGGATTCTTCACTAACTGACGCACTGCCAGATATTCGAGAATGCGATCCTTGATTTTCTCCAGGCTGTAGTGATCTTCGTTCAGCACCTCTTCGGCCTTGATCAGGTCGCGAATCTCTTTTGATTTTTGTTTCCACGGCACGCTGATCAGCCAGTCGATGTAAGTGCGCGAAACCGTGCCTTCCGCGGACATCGGCGGCATCGCTTCCAGCCGGTGCAGTTCCTGCAGGGCCTTTTCTTTCGCCTCTTCGGACATGCCGGCTTCTTCGATCTTCTTCTTCAGCTCGTCGAGTTCGGCGCGCTCGTCTTTGCGGCCCAGCTCTTTATGAATCGCTTTAATTTGCTCGTTGAGGTAGTACTCTTTCTGCGCCTTCTCCATCTGGCGCTTCACGCGCGTCTGAATGGTGCGATCAAGCTGCCGTTTTTCGAGTTCAATCTCCAGAATCTCAATCAGGCGCGCCAGACGGGCTTGCGCCGAGAAGAGTTCCAGCAGTCCCTGCTTGTCTTCGACTGAGATTCTTAGTTGCGACGCAAGTGCGTCGGCCATGTGCGATGCATCGGCATTGCGCATCGCGGTTTGCAGCGCGTCGGGTTGCACGTCAGGCGCGAGCCGCAAATGCTGCTCGACCAGTTGGGCAACTTTCTGAATTAGCGCATCGGTACGCACACCTTCTTCGCTGACGACCGGCGCGCGGCGGACCAGCGCCGTGAAAGCCCCGTCGTTGTTTTCGACGCGAATCGTGGTGGCGCGTTCGCGGCCTTCGACGACGACCTTGATCTGGCCGTTCTCCTGTTTCTGCGATTGCATGATGCGGGCAATCGTGCCGACGTTGTAGATTTGCTCGGGCGTGGGTTCGTCAACCGTGGCGTCGTGCTGCGTGGCCAAAAAAATCGTGCGATCGGATCCGAGCGCCGACTCCAGCGCGTGCACCGAACCGGGCCGGCCAATCTTGAACGCAACTTTAGTGAACGGAAAGATCACGACATCGCGAATCGGCACCATGGGGTAGCGAGCGATATCGGCTGGCGTGCGGTCTGAATATTCTTCCATGATTATTTATTGCTGAGATGAAAACTCTTTGGGACCGAAAAGCTCCTGGAAACCGAGAAACGGGGCACCTGAATTAAACGACGAATTAGGCCTCTGTTGCAAATTAACCGGGACCCGCCGTCCGCGGCTGCGAATAAGGGCGAGTCGCTCTGGTCGCCTCGCCCTTTTCGTAGCTGCGCTGATTGTAAACTATTTGGTCGGAAGCCGCTACTGACGAATTTTTGTTCAGTGAGGCGCTATGCCGCAGCATCATCGACACCCGCCAGGCTTTCACCCGGCATGGCGCGCCGGCGTTCGACCATTTCGCTGGTAATGACGAATTCCTTGACTCGTTTTTGCGAGGGCATCGTGTACATCGCCTCGAGCAAAAGCTCTTCGAGGATCATCATCAACCCGCGGGCGCCGACTTTGCGCGCCAGCGCCTGGCCGGCCACAGCGCGCAGAGCGTCTTCGGTGAAGCGCAGCTTGACGTTGTCAAACTCGAATTTTTTCTGATACTGCCTGACGAGCGCATTCTTGGGCTCGGTGAGAATCTTAATCAGAGCGAATTCGTCCAGCTCCTGCAGCACGCCGACAACCGGCAAGCGGCCCACGAATTCCGGAATCAGGCCGTAGCGAATCAGATCCTCGGGCTGCACATGCGCCAGCGCGTCAGCCTGCCTTTGCGCGCCGGATTTTACCTCGGCGTGAAAACCGAGTGACTTGTTGCGCAGACGGCGCTCGACAACCTTTTCCAATCCGACGAACGCGCCGCCGCAGATAAACAGAATGTTCGTCGTGTCGACTGGGAAGAATTCCTGATGCGGATGCTTGCGGCCGCCCTGGGGCGGAACATTCGCGATCGTGCCTTCCAGAATTTTCAAAAGCGCTTGCTGCACGCCTTCGCCCGAAACGTCGCGGGTGATCGAAGGGTTCTCGTCTTTGCGGCAAATCTTGTCGATCTCGTCGATGTAGATGATGCCCTGCTGCGCGCGTTCGACGTCGCCGTTCGCGGCCTGCAAGAGCTTCAGAATGATGTTCTCGACGTCTTCGCCGACATAGCCGGCTTCCGTCAGCGTCGTGGCATCCACGATGGTAAACGGAACGCTCAACATGCGCGCCAGCGTCTGCGCCAGAAGCGTCTTACCGGTGCCCGTCGGGCCGATCAGCACGATGTTTGATTTTTGAATCTCAACATCTGAGCGGCGCCGGGCCAGCTCGATCCGCTTGTAATGCTGATAGACGGCGACGGCCAGCTGCTTCTTCGTTTCGTCCTGACCGATGACGTATTCATCCAGAAACGATTTGATCTCGCCGGGCTTGGGCAAAGGCGGACGAGACGCTACCGACTCAGCCTGCTGATCGTCGGTGATGATCTCGTTGCAGATGTCGATGCACTCATTGCAGATGTAAACCGTCGGGCCCGCAATGAGCTTTTTGACTTCGTTCTGCGACTTGCCGCAGAAGGAACAGCGCAGGGTGTCGTCAGTTCGTCTTACCATGTCTGGGGAACTCCATTCGAGACTGTAAGATTTTTACTGTCGGGGCCGCTTGAATCCTCATTCGTCAGAGAGTTGCAACTTGCACGACGCCGCGTTACTCGCGGTGCGCGATCACTTCGTCTATTAAACCATATTCTTTGGCCTGAGCGGCAGATAAATAACGGTCGCGTTCGACGTCGAGTTCGATCTGCTCCATGCTCTGACCGGTGTGCTTGGCAAGAATTTGCGACGTCAGTTCGCGAATTCGGATAAGTTCTTCGGCATGTATGCGGACATCGGTGGCCTGGCCCTGCATGCCGCCTGAGGGTTGATGAATGAGTATGCGAGAATTCGGCAGCGCAAAGCGTTTCCCTTTGGCGCCGGCCGTCAGCAACAGCGCACCCATCGAAGCGCACATGCCGACGCAAATCGTCGTCACGTCGGGACGAATGAACTGCATCGTATCGTAAATTGCGAGGCCCGCAGTGACTGAGCCGCCCGGCGAATTGATGTAGACGTTAATGTCCTTCTCAGGATCTTCGGCTTCGAGGAAAAGCAGTTGCGCCACAATCAAGTTGGCGATCTGATCGTCGATCGGCGTGCCGAGAAAGATGATGTTGTCTTTGAGAAGTCGCGAGTAGATATCAAACGCGCGCTCGCCGCGCGACGTTTGCTCAACGACCATTGGAATCAGTGCCATGCGTCCAGACCTCGATTAACTTTGCCACGGAGGCACAGAGACACGGAGAAAAGCATCAGCAAAAAATAAAAGGCCAGAGAAAGAACATTGAGAAACGAAATTCCTTTCCATCACTGTTCTGAACTCTGTGCCTCTGTGTCTCTGTGGCCTTCTTCCTCTTTCCATTCTTGATCAGTTATCTTCGCATTCGCGACCAAAAACTCAAGCGCTTTGCGATTGCGCAACCTGCCAGCGATGCTACGTTCGCCTCCCTGCTTTGTCAAGATACCACGCACCTGTTCCGGTGACTGTCTTGAGGCCTC
>DATGVD010000545.1:0-6940 GCA_035300785.1 Pyrinomonadaceae bacterium
GCAACATCCGTTTACCGGAGGGCGCCGGCTAAAGATTTCGCTGACCGCCAGTTTTGGGGTCGCGGTGTTTCCGCAACACGCGCTGTCGCCGCAGCAACTAATCGCCTGTGCCGACACGGCGATGTACGGGGCCAAGGCCGCGGATAAGAACTGCATTCGCGTCATTGCCGGACCGTCAGACGTTCCGGACGAAGTCCCAAACCCGGCTCCGGCTGGGATTTCGCAATTTCAAAGATTTCCCGACGAGAAACTAATTTCCTGATAGCGTTAGCCGCTGAATCGTTGTATCTTGGTAGTTCGGTTCTGCGTCGGTGAGTTATTTTCCATTTGCCAGGGACTCGAGAAGCTTCAAAGCTTCAAAGCCCGCGCCGAAGTAATCGCTCACCTCTTTCAGGCCCATTCATTTTACAGTCAGGGATTTTCCAGATGGCATTCAAATCTATTTTCAGTCTCTTCTCCAGCGACCTGGCGATCGACCTCGGCACCGCGAATACTTTGGTTTACGCCAAGGGCCGGGGCATTGTCGTCTCGGAGCCATCGATCGTCGCGATTAACAAAGTGACGAACGCCGTCGAAGCCGTCGGCCGCGACGCGAAAGAGATGCTGGGCCGCACGCCCGGCAACATCGTCGCGATTCGGCCAATGAAAGACGGTGTGATTGCGAATTTCGAAGTGACTGAGAAAATGTTGCAGCACTTCATTCGCAAAGCGCACAACGGCAAGACCTGGGTCAGCCCGCGCGTGGTCATCGGCATTCCGTCAGAGATTACGCAAGTCGAACGCCGCGCCGTTGAAGATTCCGCTTACCGCGCCAAGGCATCGGAAGTTTATCTGGTAGAAGAAGCAATGGCGGCCGCGATTGGCGCCGGGCTGCCGATCACGGAAGCGTTCGGCAACATGATCGTGGACATTGGCGGCGGCACGACGGACATCGCCGTGATCAGTTTGAGCGGCATCGTCTATTCGAAATCGGTGCGCGTCGCCGGCAACGAGATGGACGAAGCGATCACGCAGTACATCAAACGAAAATATAATTTGCTGATCGGCGAACGCACCGCGGAAGCGATCAAGATTGAATTGGGTTCGGCGTTTCCGCTCGACGAAGAGTTGTCGTTCGAAGTGCGCGGCCGCAATTTGATCGAAGGCATTCCGAAAACAATCACCATCACCGATGAAGAAATTCGTGAAGCGCTGGGAGATTCAGTTTCGACGATTATCAACGCGGTGCGTGTGGCGCTGGAACGAACGCCGCCCGAGCTTTCGGCCGACATCGTCGAGCGCGGCATTGTCCTGACCGGCGGCGGCGCATTGCTGAAAAACCTCGATAAAAGGCTGTCAATTGAGACGGGACTGCCCGTTTCGCTGGCGGAAGATCCGCTGGCCTCGGTCGTCCTGGGCACCGGCAAGATGCTCTCGGATTTCGACCTGTTGAAGCGCGTAAAGTGGGACAATAGCTTGACCAGCGGAACCTGAAACGCAAGGCAAAAGTAAAAGGGAAAAAGGAAAAAGTATAAGACCATCAATTATCGCGCTTAACTCGGCACACGGCTTTGCTTTTCTTCACTTTTGCCTTTTAACTTTTTCCTTTTACCTTTGAAACGCAATGGCCGCGATTCGCACTCAAAGAGAAATTCGCCAGCGCGCACCCTGGTGGTTGATTGGGTTGTTGGCGCTGAATTTTGCGTTGATGACTTACGACGCGCGGGACGACACCACCAAGCAGCGGAAAATTCGTTCGATCGTCCAAATGGTCGCCTATCCTTTTCAGCGAGGCGCGTCGAGTGTGGGCAACGGGGTGACCGGGTTCTTTGGAGGCCTCGGCGAGTTGCGCCGCGCCTCGGTTGAAAACCAACAACTGCGCGACCAGGTGCGGCAGATGCAAGCCGAGCTGCGCGACTCGCGGCAGCAAGTCGCCGAAGCCGAGCGGCTCGAAAAGCTCCTCGATCTAAAGGCCAAGAGCGGCTACGAAACGGTAGCGGCGCAGGTAATCGCGCGCGATCCGTCGATGTGGTTCGACAACATCGTGATCGACAAAGGCCGCTGGTCGGGGGTGGAAGTCAACATGGCCGTGGTCGCGCCCGGCGGGATTGTCGGTCGGGTGGTGTCAACCAGCCCCTGGGGGGCGCAGGTCATGCTGATCACGAACGAAAAGTCCGGCGCCGGCGCAGTCGTGGGCCAGCTGGGCCAATCGAACGCGCTCGGATCGATCAAGGGACTCGGTGAAAGCGGCTTGCTGGAGATGCGTTACGTTTCAGCTCTCGAAAAAGTCCAGGTGGGCGACGCAGTGATTACGACTGGCCAGGACGGAATTTATCCATCGGGCTACAATGTCGGCGCAGTCGTTGAAGCGAACCCGGGCTCAGCCACCCAGACGCAGGCAATTCGCATCCTGCCAACTGCCGGACTGGACCGGCTGAAAGAAGTCGCAGTGTTGCTGTATCGCCCCCCACAACGAACGGAATCCGATCAGGCGCTCCCCAACGTTGAAAAGAAGAAAAGTAAGCAGTAGGCAGAAGGCAGGAAACTGCGCCTGTTCGCTCGCTGAGAATGACTCGAAATGATCAGTAATGCGAGAGGATCGATTGCCTTTCGTTTTTCCTGCCTACTGCCCACTGCCTACTGCTTACTGTTCTAGCCATGCGTCAACTGAAAATTGCAGTGTTGCTGGTTGTCGCCATCGCGCTACAATCAGCGCTGCGAGCCGTCTGGCAGCCGCTTGGCTATGTTGACCTGACTCTGATTCTGGTCGTCTATTTCGCTTTGCAACGTGAACCGTTGCAGGCCCTGGTCGTAGCGGCGGCCGCCGGGTTGGCCACTGACCTGATTAGCGGGCCGCCGGCATTGCTGGGCGCGGGTGGCTTTGCCAAGGTGCTGACGGCTTACGCCGTTTACTACGTGGCGTCTCGGGTGATGCTGGACACGGCGCTGCTGCGGATTCCGGTTCTGGCGGGCGCTGCTTTGATCGACAATCTGGTCTACGTGGGAGCGCATCGACTGCTGGGACAAAGGTCGCCGATGCCTTTTGTGCAGTCGCTTTCTTTCAAGCTGATTGCGACCTCAGTTGCCGGCTCGCTCCTGCTTTACCTCTATGATTCGTTTCTCAGCGAGAAGGCCCGGCAGCGCCGGAAGTTTTCAGTTCGCCGCCGCGTGGCGCGTCGCCCTTCGGGACTGATGCGGAGACGGTAAGGCGAAAATGTTAAATCGCAGATAGTAATTGCAGAATATTTTCTCCTCACGTTTTAGAAAAAATGAAATTCGTTGACAGTTCACAAAACTTGCGCGTGCGGTTGCGCATCATCCAGGTGCTGGTGCTGGTGATGCTCGCCGTGCTCGGCGTCCGGCTTTATCTGATTCAGATTATCAACGGCGCGCGCTATGCCGAAATTGCCGAGAACCAACGCATCCGTCTGCTGCCGATCCCCGCGCCGCGCGGCGTGATTTTCGATCGCAACGGGCACCTGCTGGTTGACTCGCGACCAATCTACACCGTGATCCTTTCGCGCGAAGACACCAAAAGCATCGATCGAACTTCGCTGATCAAGCCGCTTTCGGACGGCTTGAACCTCGACCCGGAGATTCTCCGCGAGCGCTTCGATCAGGTGAAGTCCCAGCCGGCCTTTGAATCGATCCTGATTAAGGAAGACGCCGGGCCCACCGACATTGCCTGGGTTGATGCGCACCAGTTGGAATATCCCGCGCTGCGTGTCGACCAGACTCCGCAGCGGCGCTATCCGCCCAACGGAATGCTGGCCCACGTGCTCGGTTATGTGGGCGAAGTCAGTCCGGACCAATTGAAACAGGCGGACAAAGGCTACAAGCCCGGCGACATCATCGGGCAGGATGGGCTGGAAGCCGTTTATGACGAATTTCTGCGCGGGCGTGACGGTTACCGCAAAGTGATCGTCGATAGTCGCGGCCACATTCAAAACGAAGTCGAAAGAATCGAGCCCCAGCCGGGCCAGGATATCGTGACGACGATCGATCTCGATTTGCAGGAAGCCGCCGAGGATCAATTGCGCAAGTCGCCGCAGGGCCGCGGGGTGATCATCGCGATGGATCCGAATAACGGCGAAATTTTCGCGCTGGCGTCGGCGCCGACTTTCGATCCGAATCTCTTTTCGCAGCGCATCACCACCAAAGCAGGTCGCGCTGAATATCAAAAGCTGTTGACCGATCCCGACAAGCCGCTAATCGATCGCGCCATTCAGGGCAAGTATCCTCCAGGGTCAACCTGGAAGCCTTTGATGGCCACGGCCGGTTTGCAACAGGGCGCGATTTCGATTGAGAGTTCGAACCTTGTCTGTGGCGGCGGCATCACCGTCGGCAATAAGTTCACGCGCTGCATGGGGGGCAATCACGGCGCGCCGGACGTGCATTTTGCGATCATGAAATCGTGCGATGGCTACTTCTACCGTCTCGGTTTGAAGATGAAACTCGAGGGCATTCAGGCGATGGTGGATGAATTCGATCTCAACAAGCGCACCGGAATCGACCTGCCGCACGAAGTAATCAGCACCACGCCTTCGCGCGAGTTGAAGGCGCGCATTTATCCGAACGATTCTGAATGGAAAGACATCGACACGGTTTATTCTTCGTTCGGGCAGGGCGAGGACGTTTTGACGCCGCTTGCTTTGTTGCGCGCGCATTCGGCCATCGGGATGGGGGGCAAGATGTATGTCCCGCATCTCTTGAAAGAAGTGCGCGCGATTGCAGCCGTCGGCAACGATCCGACTCGTTCGGATTATCGGGCCGCGCGCCCCGCGCGGACCTTCGATCGCCCGCAACCAAAGATTCTCCCCGTCCCGAAAGACCAAAGCGATTTGGTAGTCCACGCCATGTGGTCGGTCGTTAACGTTGCCGGCACCGCCACCGGAATCAAGATGGCCGGTTTCGACATCGCGGGCAAAACCGGCACCGCGCAGGTCGTGGGCCTGGGCAAAGAGGGGCGCGAGCACAAGGATCATTCATGGTTCGTCTCGTACGCGCCGGCCTTCAAGCCTGAGATTTCCTGCGTCGCGATGATCGAAAACGCGGGCCTGGGCTCGCGCTTCGGCGCGCCGTCAGTGCGCGCCATCTATGACGTCTATTACGCCAAGACTCGGCCCGCGAAAGAGACGCCGGCCAACAACATCGCTTTGCGAATACGATAGAGAAAGTGATGACTAATGAGTGATCAGTAATGAATAGCTGCTTATTTCTTGCTGCCTTTACCCCGTGAGATAGAACTCTCAAGCTATGCTGAAGTACCAAGGTACTTATCTCACGGGGTGAACTGCCTACTGATTTATGGTTGCCGTATTAAAACATCGGAGACTGCGCGACTTTGATTGGCTGGTCGCGGCGCTGGCGATCATGATCGTTTGCTTTGGCGCGTGGGAGATTCATAACGCGCAACCCACGGAAACGTTCTGGCAAAAGCAACTGATCGGACTGGGCGTTGCCCTGGTGGCGATGTTCGCGATTGCCTTCACTGACTATCGCCGCGTCATGGAACTGGCGCCCGTATTTTACGTTTTCGGTTTGTTGCTGCTGGTCCTGGTGCTGGTCCCGATCCCTGGAGTTAGTTTGAAAATCAATGGTCACCGGTCATGGCTCCGCGTACCGGGCCTGGGAACGTTTCAGCCGTCTGAATTTGTGAAAGTGACGACGGCAATCATGCTGGCGCGCTATTTTGGCAAGCAGCGCCACGCTGTGCTCACCTTGAAAGAAATGGCCATGGGTTGCGCAATTCTGGGGTTGCCGATCGGGCTAATTCTGCTCGAGCACGATGCGGGTTCTGTGCTCACGTATATTCCCATCCTGCTGGTGGTGCTTTTTCTTTCAGCAATTCGGATGCGCACGGTGGTGGCCGCGCTGGTGCTGAGCATAGTCATAATCCCCGCCGGGTATTGGGTGGGAGTAAAAACCCACCTGGTGAAAAATTATCAGCAGGAGCGCATCAACGTCATCCTCGATCCTGAGAACGCCGACAAGCGCGGATTCGGTTATCACACGTGGCAGTCGATTGTCACCGTGGGTTCGGGTGGTTTGCTGGGTTCGCGCGATCCCGAGTATTCGCAGAGCAGTCTGAAATTCCTGCCTGAGCCGCACTCGGATTTTATTTTCGCCGTCACGGCTGAGACGACCGGCTTCATCGGTTGTCTGATGCTGCTGGCCGCGTACGCGCTCTTGCTCACGCGCTTGATCATCGACGCGCGGCGCGCTCGCGATCGCACCGGCATGCTGGTAATCATGGCGATTGTCGGCGGGCTCATCTTCCAGATTTTCATCAACGTCGGCATGGCCGTCGGCTTGCTGCCGGTGATCGGCGTGCCGCTGCCTTTGATGAGCGCCGGCTTGTCTTCCGTGCTCGCCACCTTCATCGCGATCGGCTTTGCGATCAGCGTGCAGCTGCGGCGGTTTGTTAATTGAGGAATCAGCCGCGGGTAGACAAGCAATTAACCACAGATTCACCCCGTGAGATAGAAAGATTTATCTCAACGGGGTGAACACGGATTCACACAGACAAGACCAAGGTTAGTTCTTTGCTTTGTTATCTGTGTCTATCTGCGTTCATCCGCGGTTGGTCCTCAAGCACAAAAGGCACAAGCAGCAAGGGTGAATTCCTCTTGTGCTTCTTGTGCCTTTTCGTGGCTAGAGTTTATGTCGCCGCTTTCAAACGGCGCGACTAGTCGCGCCGACCAAAGCGCTGACAAGTCAGCGCACTCCAAATTTACTGCTTGAACCGGTTGCGATACTCGGTCGCATCTACAAAGCCTTCGACCATGTGCCGCGAGTCCGCCGGATTCGCATCCAGCACCGAGATCCAGTTCAGATACAGAATATCCGGATCGCGTCTGAGATACCCAAAGTACTCCATCACCACAAACGCCTGGTTGTAGTACTTGGCATAAACTTCACCGCTCTCAGCGATTTGTCTGAGCGCTTGTGCCCGCGTCAG
>DATGVD010000546.1:0-2029 GCA_035300785.1 Pyrinomonadaceae bacterium
TGCGGGACTCAAACCGCGTCGTTAACTTACCCGATTTCCAACACGCTTAACTCAATGATGTCTTCGTTCGAACCGCACAACCGATCCAGCGTCGCACTCGATGGCGCCTTGTCCAGATTAATTCGTGCGACGGCGGCCTCGGCGCCTTCGAAGACGATATTCTCCATTTCCTGCACGTTGATTTGTTCGGCCTTGATCGCGTCGAGCACCTGCGCCAAAACGCCGGGACGATCGCGATGACGCACCACCAGACGATGGGTCGCCGGCGTGCGTTGCGCGAGGTTCACAACGTTCGGGACCTGGCCGGTTTCCTTGAATGATTGAATGATGCGGACCGTCTCAGCCGCAATCGCTTCCTGCGCCTGATCGGTCGAAGCGCCGATATGATGCGTGCCGTAGACACTCCGTTCGTGAGCGATCGGATCCGCGAATTCCGCCACCGCTGAAGTCGGCTCAATCGCAAACACATCCAGGCCGGCGCGAATCCCTTTCGACTTAATCGCATCGACCAGCGCCGCTTGATCGACAACCTCGCCGCGCGAAGTGTTGATTAAGTAAGCGCCATCGCGCATCACCTTGAAAACATCCGCGCCTATCAACATCCGCGTATCAGGCTTGAGCGCGACGTGTACACTGACGATGTCCGCGACGCGCGCGACGTCGAGCGGACTTTCCATTCTTTCCACGCCTAACTCCGCGGCCTTTTCGCTCGTTAGACTGCGACTCCACGCGACGACGGGCATCCCAAACGCTTTTGCGCGCGGAATCATCTCCTGACCAATCCTGCCCAGGCCCACTAAACCGAGCCTGCGCCCAAACAACCCGCGCGCTTGGGAAAACTCTTTCTTGTTCCACCGTCCCGCGCGCAAAGCGATCACGTTGTCGGCGATGCGGCGATCGAGCGCAAGAATCAAAGCGAACGCCAACTCCGCCACGGCGATCGAATTCTTCCCCGGACAGTTGGAAACGTAAATTCCCCGGCGCGATGCCGCGGCCACATCGATCGTGTTATAGCCGGCGCCCGCGCGCACTATCAGTTTCAAAGGCCCGGCGGCCAGCATCAGCTCAGTGACTTTGGTGCCGCGCACCACCAGCACGTCGGGCTTCGCTGTGCCGATGGCTTCAACGAGCGCGTCGTCTTTCAGATCAGGCTGAAACGAAATTTCACAGCCGATCGCCTGCAAGCCGTCGCGGCCCGATTGTTCGAATTTGTCAGCGATTAGTACCAGCATACTATTGAGTCTTTACGGACGCGCGGACTTAACCGCAGAGGACGCCGAGGATTTCGCAGAGGAACGCAAAGCTTTCTCCTCTGCGATCCTTCGCGAAAACCCTTGTGCCCGCTGCGTTAACATTTCCATCGACAAACACTCTCTCCTAATACTGACATACTCGATAAGCCTGTGGTCTCACTCTTCCTGATCAAACACGCTCAGCAGATCGTCGGGCTGCGCCGGCGCGACATGCGCAACCTGCAAATTCTCTTCGACGTGCGCGACGCGGCTCATCCCGACCAGGGCCGTGGTGATTCCCGGGGCCGAGCGGACAAATTGAATACCGGTTTGCGCGTCCGTGGCAAGCGAACCCAACGGATCGCGAATCGCCTCGGGCAGACCGCGAGTTACCTGGCCCTGCAAAAGCGATCCGCTGGCGATAGCGGTCACGCCGAGCGCTTCGGCTGCCTGCAGCACACTTACAAATTCTTCGCCGAGTTTCTGGTTTTGAAAAAAGAGGGCTTCGGGCATGGCCAGATTTACCGGCAGTTGAATAAAACGGAAGTGATGATCGGCGCCGCCAACGTCGCGCGCGGCTTCCACAATTCTTTCGAGCGAATGGTATCCGCCCGAATCGGGCTCGGCGCGAAAACCATTCCAGGTCGCCACGCCGTAGCTTCTTAGCTTGCCGTTCGCGACGCATTGCTCGAGAAACTCAAACGCCGCGCGCAAGCGTTTCCAAAACTCTGCCGCTGAGACCTCGGTCAACTGCGACTCGGGATTATGAACATAGTAAACATCGACGCAGTCGAGAC
>DATGVD010000547.1:0-2825 GCA_035300785.1 Pyrinomonadaceae bacterium
CGCGAGGTTAAGGCCTCAATGATCGTGATCGGTACCTACAACGTAACGTTGCTTCCCGTGGATCCGAACGCGCCATCCGAGAAACCACCGCTGGCCAACATCACCGGCGAGGCGCACGTGGTTCGCGTCAACGAGGGTCGCATGACTGGCGATATTTTTGACGGCGCGTGGGCGCCGCGCGTTTACGACTTTGGAGGAGACGTCACGGACTTGCAGAAGATGCACGGTGAGCTTGCGTACCAGGTTCTCGTGCAGCGCGACAAGGCCCTTTCTTTTTCCCGAAACAACCTGATACAGGAGGCGACCCGAGTCCCGCCGCAGGCG
This sequence comes from Pyrinomonadaceae bacterium, assembly GCA_035300785.1. Taxonomy (GTDB): domain Bacteria; phylum Acidobacteriota; class Blastocatellia; order Pyrinomonadales; family Pyrinomonadaceae; genus UBA11740. The sequence goes on from DATGVD010000547.1 coordinate 325, forward strand.
TTTGAGGCATACACGAAAGGATTGCTGACCGACGAACACGATCCAACGCGGGCGATCTACTTCAAGAATGCCATGCGGCTTTACGCCAAAGAAAAAGGCGGGGCCGTCTATCCAGAGGCGGCGTTCCAACTGGGGCGCTTTTATCTCAACCAGAATCAGTGGAAGGAAGCAGCCGAGTATTTCACAATGCTGCAAAAGAGAGAGCCGCATTACGGCGAGGCACAATTCTACGCTGGCTTGTCTTATTGGAAGGTAGGCGATTTGCCACACGCGCTCGACGCTTTGGTTCCGTTGGCTGATGAAAAGGCTATGCCGCTGGTTGGCGTTTATAACAACGCCGGGGCGGTCAGCATCGAAGCCGCGCGCGTCGAAAAGAAGCCGGAAGAACGTGCGCGTCTCCTGGGTCAGGGCGTCAAGCTGCTGTCGCGGGCGGTCGATTCCTCGCCGGACGACACGATGGTTTTATTCAACTGCGCATATGGGCTGTTCCTTTCTGAGAAGTACGCCGAAGCGGCTGAGAAGCTGCAAAAAGTGATAGCGGGGGATCCCAAAGATGGTCCGGCTTTTTTCCTATTGGCAAAAGCCCAGGAACGGACCGGTCACGCCGAAGCTGCCGAGGCCGCCGACAACAAGGCGCGCCGCAATCTGCCGCAGGCCTATGCGAAATGGCAAACTGAATGGCAGAAGTCTCAGACCGTCCCGGCGATTACTCTGCGTTCGCGCGACGTGCTCAATCTAATTGACATCTCAGACCTGACTCGCATTCGCGAGATCGAGGCGGTCAAAGCGAACAATGCCGAAGACGCGCTCAACAAGATCAGCGATCTATATGACCAGGGGCGAGATGACGAGGCAATGGCAGAGATTCGAAAGCTCTTGATAATCGAGCCGACGAACGCCAGGGCGTTTCTCCTGAGCGGAAGAATAAATCAGCGTCGTGGTGATCAAGAGGCCGCCATCGCGGCTTTGAAGACCGCGATTTTTTGGGAATATAATCACCCGTTGATCGAGTCTCATATTCTGCTGGGGCGTATTTTCCTCGAGCGCGGCGATCTCGGAGAAGCCAGAAAGTATGCGACCACCGCAATGAGTATAGACCCCAACAATCAGGAAGCGATTGCTCTGAAAAGACAAGTAACCATGGGCGGACCCTGAAGGTCGTGGCACGAGAAGTGCTGAACACATGGACGGCAAGCACGAAATGTAACGTGACCCCGCCGCCATCACTTCTCTGAGCGCCAGCACTGCCGCTGCGCCAGCCGCCCGCCGAGCGATCCTTCAGATTAATCCCCCCGAAATTGGAACCCGGTCAGAAATGACCGGGTTCTCCCGCATTTAGGCTCCCTTTATTCCTGGTGCAACTCCCGGGATTCGTTATAACACGTCAAAAGACTGAGCTTAAGTCTCGCCGGCCACCGATTATGTGCTCACTGACCGACCCGAATCAGTTACCCTTCGGCGAACGGTCAGAACGACGGAATTTGTCACGTTGACAGTGACGGTTTTTGTCGTTGAGCACCTCAATTGAGATGGTTTTGTGCCTTCGCCCCACCCTTCCAGAAAATTTTCTTAGCTCGCGCATTTTGGTTCCAGGAATCATCCATCCAGCCTCTCGTGGGTCCTTCCAGAACACGCGCAGTGCAGAAGCCAATTGCTGATAGCTGACTGCTAATCGCTACTTCTGCTAAACTGCGCGCATGCACGACGCGGCCGCCGCACAGGCGCCGAATCGCAAGCTGCCCCCTCAATCGTTGGCACGCGTCCGCGCCGGCGTTCCTACACTTGCCGAAGCTTCTCTCGCAATTGCCTCTGCGCTGCTACTGGTTCTTTCATTTCCAGACTTTGATTTGTGGTGGTTAGCGTGGATTGGCATGGTCCCGCTGTTGGCCGTCGTGACGCGAACCCCCAAAGCCGGCCGCGCATTCCTCCTGGGTTGGTTGTGGGGCCTGATCTTTTTCTACGGAAGCTGCTGGTGGCTCACTTATCCGATGATCCATTACGCGCATATTGCGGCGCCGGTCGCATATGTTCTATTGCTGCTTCCGGTCATATTCGTCGCGCTATTCCCTGCCCTATTCTGTGCTTTGATCGCGCGCGTTGTTTCTCGCTTCGGTCCCGCTGCCTTGTTAGCCGCACCATTCCTTTGGGTGTCTTTGGAACTGGGACGCTACGCGGTCACGGGCCAGCTCTGGAACGCGATCGGTTATTCGCAAGCGTTTCATCCGATGCTGATTCAGTCGGCCCGCTGGGGAGGCGTCTTTGCTATTGGCCTTCTGGTGCTGGCAGTCAACACATCGATGGCATTCGCACTGATGCGCCGGCCAATCACTGCGGTGGCACTCTTCGTGGGCGCGCTAATTCTGGTGGCGCTACCTTTTGTCGCGTCCATCAACGAGGCAATAGACGCGGCGCCGAATAGCAGCCAGCCTTCGCATCTCATCGTCGCGGTTCAACCAAATGTGCCGATGGCAGGCCCTGACGATCCGGCTTCGATGAACCAG
>DATGVD010000548.1:0-3140 GCA_035300785.1 Pyrinomonadaceae bacterium
TCTTCATCAAAGTGCGATCAGGCTGCCCAATGGTCGTGGGGGTCGCGGGCGAAGTCGGGGCCGGTGCGGCTTTCGCTTCTTCAGCAACCGGCGCCGCGGCCACGGCCGGCGCTTCTGCTGGTGATGGCTCAGCGGCTGTCACGGCCGCGGGCTCCGCACCGCCTTCTTCCGCACGCTGCTTCGCTCCAGCGACTACTTTCTGCAAGCGCTCGATCTTTTGCTCGCGAGTCTCGCCCGCAACTGGTCCCGTGTCGACGACGCCCGCATAAGTTGTGCGCCGATTTAGTTCGCGATTCGGTTGCGCCGCTGGTTTGGGACCAGCCGGCGCGGCCGCCGATTTTTCAGCAATCACCGCAGGTTGGGCTGACGCCGTTGCTGGCTTCGCTGGCGCTCCGGGCGCAGCGGCAGCAGGCGCTGCGGGTTTTGCGGCAGCCGCAGCATGCCCTTGTGCGCCCTCCGCTTCCACCAGAACGTAAACGCCTTTGTCGTTCTTCTTGATTACCGGCAAAGTGCCGCCAGCGGCTTGCAGAACTGCGGACAGCTCAGCCTCGACAAACCTGCGCTGCTTTCCGGGATCGCGCACGTGACCGAGCGGCGGACCCATGTAGAGCGTGCCGCACAACTGGCACTTGTACAAAACGTCATCGCCACGCAGATGAACTTCGGCCGGCTCGCCACCGGTCTTCAATTGCTTCAAATGCCCGTTACAAAGTTTTTTCTTTTCGTTCCGCTCGTTGCAGACCGTCTGCGCGTTCGTGATCCGTTTGGGAACCGGTGGAACTGGTGGCCCGGCGTTGGCGATGACTTCTGTGGCGTCAGCTGACATTGGCGACTACTCTTCTCCCACGGTTTCGACGATAAGAACTTCGAGAGCGCTCTCGATAAACTTTCCCGAATCTTAATGAACGAAAGTGAGCCGCGTCAATGGCTTGTGCCTTCGGGTAGTAAGTTAGTTTCCTGATTTTGAGAGATTGGCTTGAGATGGAGAACGATCCACGAAGCCACACGAAGCAGCTTTGTTCGTGCGATTTAGTGTGGTTTCGTGGATCGTTCTTATGTAATCCGCAGAAACACACGAAACGAAACCAAGACACTACCTGCCTTCGAGGCGGGCAAATGGTCTGAATCATCTCATTAGAGATTTAGTCAGCGCCGCCTGTAGAGTTCCTTGAGAATCAGAGACGTGAGGATGCATAGGACGATGAACGCCACAACTACCGCGAGCAGAATAGCTCCTGGATTGACGTCGAAAGCGAAAGACACAAGCTTCTACACGCCAGGACTTGCTGGAAGTTCCGTTGCGAGTTGCAGGGTGCCAATGCCGTAGCATTTTTTGATGCCATGATATTCTGTCTCTCCTGATGCTGACAGATTTTCTTGGCGCAATTTGGCGGCGGTTGCCCAGCGGCGTTCGTCGTCGCGTGATGCGCTTTGGTCACCGGCGTTTCACTGCCACTGCCGGAGCACTGATATTCGATGACGACGGTCGGATTCTTTTGCTCGATCACGTCTTTCGACCCGACAGCGGCTGGGGAATTCCCGGTGGCTTCCTGAACCGGGGCGAACAACCCGAAGCCGGTTTGCGGCGTGAGCTGCGCGAAGAAGTAGGCCTGGAACTTGATTCGGTCGAGCTTCTCTTTACCCGCAGCCTCTATCGCCCAAGGCAGATCGAAATTTACTTTCGCGCGAAAGCGATTGGCAAGCCGCATCCCCGCAGCTTCGAGATCAAACGAGCCGAGTGGTTTCCCGTCGACGCCTTGCCGGAAGAATTGCCGAAAGATCAGCGGCAGTTAATTCAACGCGCAATCGATCCGTAACGGTGCGCGGTAGCGAGCGCGAGAGCCCCGTGTTATGCTACGCCCGCTCGCTGAAAAGGATGAAGCAGGAAGGATGAAGGGTGAAATCATTCACGCGTTCGTAGTCTTTTTCATCCTTCCGACTTCATCCTTCATCCTTCGACTTTTTAGGAGACTTTGATATGGCAGCACCAGGCGTGCAGTTAATCCCATCACCGGAAGAAATCATGCAGATTCTGAAACGCACCGGCGCGTTTCGCGAAGGCCACTTCGTTTATCCCAACGGCAAGCACACCGCCCATTATTTCCAGATGCCTTTAGCGTTTCGCTATTATGACACGGCCCGCGTTCTGGCGGTCGCCCTGAGCCGCAAATTCCGCGTCGATCGCGACATCGCCAGCCAGTTGCCAAAAGTTTCGATCATCAGCCCAAGTTCCGGCGGCATCCCCGTGGCCTTCGGCGTGCGCGACGCGCTGAGCGCACAACAGATCTACTGGGCCGAGCAGGAAGGCGGCAAGCGCATGTTTCGCCAGTACGTCAATCAGGGCGACATCGCTCCCTGCATCATCGTCGATGACATTATTCGCAGCGGCCACGCTATCGAAGAGACGGTCGAATTGGTCAGGAGCCTCGGCGCGCCCATCATCGGCTGCGGCGCGATCGTGCACTTCACTTCGGCGCCGAATGAGATCGGCGGCGTGCCCATCAGATCACTGGTCGAGTTTGACGAGAAGTTTTACAACTCAGCGGCCGAGTGCCTGGATTGCAAGGCAGGCGCGCCGGAGGAGCACGTTCGATTCTAGTCAGTAGGCAGACGGCAGGAGGCAGACCGCAGGAGGATCTATGCCAATCCCACATGGTTTTAGAGATCTCAAGGTTTATCAGCTGGCTTATCAATTGGCGATGGAAATCTTTCGGGAGTCGAAATCCTTTCCACCAGAAGAAAGATACTCGCTAACAGATCAGATTCGTCGAGCATCACGAAGCGTGGCTGCCAACATCGCTGAAGGCTATCGCAAGAAGCGCTATCCCAAGATGTTCGTTAGCAAGATGGCGGATGCTGACGGCGAAGCGACCGAAACTCAAGTGTGGTTAGATTTCGCCCGCGACTGCGGATATCTCTCGACACAACAATAAGCGAAATTAACGGCCGGCTACGCAGAGGTTGGGAGAATGCTTGGTGGAATGATTAACTATCCCGAAAGGTTCAGCATCTAGCTTTCCTGCCTTCTGCTCCTGCCGTCTGCTTCCTGCCGTCTGCTGCCCCGCCGCCGCCGCCTTCACATCTCGTGTCGATTCGACAGCGCTTTATCCATCGTAACTTCGTCAACGTATTCCAGATCG
>DATGVD010000549.1:0-4449 GCA_035300785.1 Pyrinomonadaceae bacterium
ATGCCGACCGGCGTGAATACGCCGTTCACCAGTACCGAATTGGTTGCGAGCGGATTTCTCGCACCCCACTTATTATTGCGGTCGTACAAGAATCCGCTGCCGTGCCACTCGTTCGTGCCCGACTTCGTAACGGCGTTGGTCACGCCGCCGGCCGAACGGCCGTACTCGGCTGAGTAACTGGAGGTGTTGATTTGGAATTCGCGAATCGCTGCCTGGCTGACAGAATAACTGATACGCGTGCGGCCGCGCTCTTCGGCGAAGAATGCCTGGTTGTTGTCACCGCCATCGATCGTGTTGTTGTTCAGCAGGCCGGAGATGCCGCGGAAACTGATCAGTCCAAACGTGCCATCCGGAACGGCGCCCGGAGTAAGAATCGCGAAGTTCGACCAGCGGCGTCCGTTGATCGGCGATTCGTTGATGGTGGTCTGATTAACGTTGCTGGTAAAATCCTGGGACGAATTATTGATGACCGGCGCCTCAGCGGTTACCTGAACAGTTCCCGTCACGCCTTGAAGAGACAGTCCAACTTCAACCGGCGTAGAACGCCCGACCTCGACGACGATGCCTCCGTTAGTGAACGGCGCAAACCCGGATGCACTAACAGTCACGGTGTAGGTGCCGGGATCGAGATTGGTTACCTTAAAGCCGCCGTTATCGTCGGTCGTCGCGGTGACTTCTTTGTTAGTATCGTTATTCTTGACAGTGACAGTAGCACCCGTCACCACCTCTTTGTTTGGATTAGTGACGGCGCCGTTTATCGCGCCCGTCGTATTTGACTGGGCCATCGCGCTCAGCGCACAGACCGCGAGCACCAAAAGAGAGGCAAAACAGAAGCGGAGATATTTACACATATCAGGAGAACTCCTTAAGGAAATCAGAATCGTTTAGACCGTTTCACGCGCGAGCCATCGTGCGCAGAGCCAACTGAGACTTCCGAGAACGTTATGAACTGCTTGTTCCGAAGGAATAACAGCGAACATGTGCAGAAGGCGGTTTCTATCATGACGGGCGTCGAAAGCGCAAGGAGAACACTCAGGAATCATGCTAAATCTTTGTGACAACTTACGCTAACCAACTCACGAGATGGAAATTCAAATTTCAGCGGGCACTGCTTTTTCGCAAGTATTGTGCCTGACGTCAATAATGGTCGGGCAGTTACATAAAAAGTGTGTTTGCCACAAGTTAGTTGCCGACACGGCCCACACACCGCGATCCGGTTGCACAGGAATTTGGATTTTCTATGAAAATCTAAAGGCGTGATAAGTCACAGGTGGCTGGTGACGAGAAGAGAACGGCCATCCGATCGTGGACCACGACGCCACCGCGTGGTTCCCCAGAAGCGAACATCGGCTCTAGTCTGACCCCCGCCACCTATCACTGCTGTTAATCTCGCTCACAAATAATCGCGATGCCTTGTCCGCCGACGATGCACGCCGTGGCCAATCCGTGCCGGCCGCCGCGTCGAGACAATTCGTGGAGCAGAGTCAGGACCAGACGCGTTCCGGTAGCGCCCAGCGGATGTCCCAGCGCACTCGCTCCGCCGTTCGAGGTCGGTTTCGCGATCAATCGATGAACCGGTGGCGCTCCCGATACCGGTGCAGCAGCTCTTCGAGAAAACCTTCGTAGGTAAACTCAGCCAGATCGTATTGCGGGCGCAACTTGAAAAGAATCGGCATCGCGACGCGCCAGGCCATCCACTGGCGCGGGTAATCTTTCAAATCCCAGCGCCGCCGCAGAAAACTTTCCACGACTGAGATTTCCTGCTCCGTCAGATTATTAACATCGGCGGTGAACGGCACGGGTTTGAACGAGCGTCGCAGGGCAGGATCGGAAATCGGCGATGCAAAAACTTCGGTGAAGGCCGGAGCTTCCGCCTGGCGCTCGCGGACGACGACTGTGCCGGCCACGAGATCGCCGATTCGCTGGTCGCGGTCGGTGACAAAAACGGAGATTAAGCCAATCGAGTAAAAGGGTGGAAAAAAGATATCGACCAACCGCACGACATTTCGCAGCATGGCTTCAAAGAAACTAATTGGACGGCCGTCTTCGCGAATCACGCGCAGCTTCAGCCAACGCTTACCCGGGGTTTGGCCGCGCCACAACCACTCAAACAAGACGAAGTAGCCGTCCCAAACGACGAAAGCGATGACGACGAGCAGCGCCCTGACCCACTTTGGCATACTCGAAAACTGGTTTCCGAAATCAGAAACATCCGAAATGATCGCGAAAACAATGACGAGCACAATCAGCGCGACGATCTGAATCGTGTGATCGATCGCACAGGCGATGAAGCGATTGCCAATCGACGCCAGCGCAAAATGGAGCGGGACACGCTCAGGCGTTTCGATTACCAGGGTTTCATCGCTTTCAATAGCTGCAGACATCACGCTTTGATTGCTACTTGTCTTAGCACTGCCGACACTGCTTCGGGATAAAGTTTGTGCTCTTCGATCAGGATCCGCGCTGATAAACTCTCAACTGTGTCCGTGTCGCAAACGGGCACGACACGCTGCTCAATTATTGGCCCGCCATCAAGTGTTTCATCAACAAAATGCACCGTGCATCCGGACGTTTTAACGCCATGCTCAAGCGCTTGTCGCTGCGCCTCGAGACCGGGAAAAGCCGGCAGGAGGCTCGGATGAATATTCAAAATGCGACCGCGATACGCGGCGATGAACTCGGGCGAAAGCATCCGCATGTAACCCGCCAGACAAACGAGATCGACGTTCTTCGCTCTTAATGCGGCCACGATTTCACGATCGTGTTCCGAGCGCTTGCGCCCGCGCCGCTCGATGACGAGCGTTTCGATTCCGCGTTCCTTCGCTTTGGCCAGGCCGGCGGCGTTCGTCCTGTCGCTAATCACAATCGCGATCTCAGCGTTCGGAATTCGCTCCTCACGCACCGCATCGGCCAGCGCGACCATGTTTGAGCCCCGGCCGGAAATCAAGATTCCGATCCGCGCGCGCGGCACAGCTGCTAAATCCGAGGACATTCATTTACCCGCCTCGCCGAAAATCTGACTGAGATGGTGCTTCAGGTGCACGACGTAATCCTTCATCAGATATTCAAGTGTGACCGGTTCGCTCTTGCTGACAGTTTCAAAGGCAATTGCTTGCAGGCTGTGTTGCGTGCAGCGGTGCGCCAGCTTCTCTGGCGGCGCGCATGACATCACATGCAGCAGGTGAAGGTTGTACGCTCGCCACAACTCGACGAGTTGTGGCCACGAAGCCTTCTGATATTGCTGCACCCGCACCCAGCCGTCCTGTTCGTAACCAGGAAACAACAGATCATCTTTTAGTTGCGCCAGCACAAACCGCGCATGATTGTTGGTCGCCGAGTCTATCAGATGACCGATAGTCTGCTTTGATGACCACCCTTCCGGAGAGAGTGCTGCTTCACTCTGGCTTTCGCTGAGCTGGAGCAGGCGCGGCGCCGCCGCCTCAATCGTTTGCCTGAAATCTTCGAGCCATTGATCCATTTCCATTCTTCCTTCTGCTAACGAGCGTAGCTAACTTTCCGGTCGCCTTTCGTAACCCGCCCGATTTGATAACAGGCCTCGCCCGATGACTCAACCTGAGCTTTGATCTTCGCGGCATCCGGCTCCGCCCCGATGATCACCATCCCCACGCCCATGTTAAAGGCGCGGAACATCTCCGCTTCGGCGACATTGCCAATCTCTTGCATGACTTTGAAGACCGGCAGAACCGGCCACGAGCCGAGCTGGATCTCAACACCCGTTCCTTCCGGCAGGATGCGCGGAATGTTTTCCGTCAGGCCGCCGCCGGTGATATGCGCCAGTCCTTTAATTAGTCCGCCATCAAGCAGGTCTTCGAGCACACGCAGATAACTCAAGTGCGGGCGCAGCAGCGCTTCGCCGACCGTGGCGTTGAGCGCTTTCAGATAAAGATCCGGCGCGCATTTGGCGATTTCAAAAAAGAGTTTGCGGGCCAGCGAGTATCCGTTTGTGTGCAGACCAACCGAAGGCAAGCCGAGCACGACGTCGCCTGGCGCGATCGCGCGGCCATCGATAATCTTTTCGCGATCGACAACCCCGACGATGAATCCCGCGATGTCGTATTCCCCGTCGGCGTAAAAGCCGGGCATCTCGGCCGTCTCGCCGCCGAGCAACACGCAACCATTTTCAAGACAACCGTTCGCGACCCCTTCGACAATGGCGGCGACAGTTTCCGGCGCCAGCTTTCCCGTCGCGATGTAGTCGAGAAAGAAAAGCGGGCGGGCGCCCTGCACCAGAATATCGTTCGTGCAGTGGTTGACCAGATCGCGCCCGACGGTATGGTGCGTGCTCGTCGCAAACGCGATTTTCAGTTTCGTGCCGACGCCATCAGCGGACGCGACCAGCACAGGCGCGCGCATCTGCGGAAACGCGCCGTCGAACATGCCGCCAAAGCTGCCAATCTCAGATAACGTGCGCGCGTTGAACGTCCTTCG
>DATGVD010000550.1:0-3921 GCA_035300785.1 Pyrinomonadaceae bacterium
CGCCGGCCCCTCGGTGCAAGCTGGCGAGCCACTTATTCTCTACGGCTTTCACCCGCGACGCGCGAGCGTGCGCTTCTTGTTAGGCCACGCTGATCTGATCACCGAGACAACCGACGCGCCCGTGCTGTCGCAGGTGGCCGGCAAATATTCACGCGGCCGTATATTGGCGATTGCCGGAAATCCTTTGCCCACGCTTGCGGGATCGGTGCGGGTCGAGCGCACTGAGGGACGTTATGTGCTCTGGCGTTTTGAGCAATGAACACAGAAAGGGCGAGTCCCGACAAGTCCGGACTCGCCCGAAGGTCATGGTGGGGATGAGAGGACTTGAACCTCCACGATGTCACCATCACAGGCTTCTGAGACCTGCGCGTCTGCCAGTTCCGCCACATCCCCGTGGACGTTCGAATATACGAACGCTATCAAGGAGTGTCAAGACACTGGCCCGTCGGTGTTTGCGCCGGCGCGAGCTATGACATCATGCCTGCTAACACGTCGCTACTTTCTGAAGAAACGGCGTGGATCAAAGGCGACGATGATGACGGCGAAGACCACTCCGCGGACCGCGTCCGTCGAAGCGACCATTGCGAGCGTCGTGGCCGTTGATAAACCTGGACTTTCGCGCCAGGCCGATTCCGCGCCCGCGGTTACGCGGGACCACGAGAATCGAACGCGATCCAATCTGCGGGCCGCGCCCGTCGAAGCGACCATTGCGAGCGTCGCGGCTATTGACGAACACGTCAGACCTTCTGCCGAGCCCGATCCCCCGACCACGTCCCTGGCCGAAAGCGTCTGCTGGCACGATCCACACGATCGCGATGATCGATACAATCAGTAACAGACTCCTTCTCATAAACACCTCCTGTGCAGGGAGAGAATAAATGTTATCGCCACCAGACACGGACCTGATTGTGGCGATGACGTGGGCGGTACCGGTACGCGTCATAACGATAAGTGGGATTCGCCCACGAGTAGGTGTACCCGTTTGCGAAATACGGCTGCGAATATCTGTACGAGTCATCTCCGGTTGTGTAATAAGGCGACGGATAACTGTACGAGTCATATCCGGTCGTGTAATAACGCGACGGATAACTGTACGTCTCATATCGGTAAGTGTAGTTAGGCCGACGCTGATAGACGACGTCAGATCTGGGCTGATACACCACGATCCGACTTCGCGGTGAACGCACTACCACCCACCTTCTCTGCGCAAATGAATTAATTGGCAAAAACATCATCATCACGATCGCCAGCATGGCTGCGCGAATGCCGATTGAAAAGCATTTTGTTCCAGACATAATTCACCTCCAATTTGCGTAATGCATGATGAGGAGAGATATCAGTAATTCGATGCCTATTATAGCTGCGAATATTCGCCATCGGCTTGCGGCATTGTTATAGTTGGCTTTCAGCGTTCTTATCATCTCGTAACTATGGTAGAAACCGCCGCCGCTCCCGCCTTAAGTGAACGCATCGAAGCCGTGCGCGGCAGAATAGAGGCCTGCGCGCTCCGATGCAATCGAGCGCCTAATGAAATCACTCTGGTGGCGGTCAGCAAAACCCATCCGGCGGAAGTCATTCGCGAGGCGATCGCTGCCGGCGTGACTGACCTCGGCGAGAATCGCGTGCAGGAAGCTGAAGGCAAGATTCCCGAAGTCGGCCGCCACGCGGCCCGCTGGCATCTGATCGGGCATCTGCAATCCAACAAAGCACGTCGCGCCGTCGAGTTGTTTGATGTAATTCATTCGCTCGATTCAGTGGCGCTGGCGCAACGGCTCGATCGGATGTGCGTTGAGCTAAACCGCCAGGAGCTGCCGGTCATGATACAAGTCGACCTGGGTCGAGAGGCCACAAAGTCGGGCGCAGATGAAGCCGAAGTCTTGCAGCTAGTCGAGGCGTTAAAGCACTGTCAGCGTCTGCGACTGTCGGGACTGATGACCTTGCCGCCGTATTTCGATGATGCCGAACAAGTCCGGCCGTTCTTTCGAAAGTTGCGCGAGCTGCGCGACGAGCTCAGTTCGCGACGGGCGTTCGGCGATTTGCGCGGCGAGCTTTCGATGGGTATGACGCACGATTACGAAATCGCGATCGAAGAAGGCGCCACCATCGTGCGCGTCGGCACGGCAATTTTTGGCGCGCGAGTAAAGGTGTAAGGGCGGCCCTCGTGGCTGCCCGCCAGACGGGCTATGTCCTTGATTCAGTCAATTGCTACTTTCATCACGGCGGGTATTATCGCGGTTACCTCGGCGGCGATTCTGCTGATTCTCCTACGCTCGCTTTTCAAGTACCTCGAATTGAATCCCTTCAAATGGTCAGTGCGCACGGTCGGAAGGCTTACGGATCCGGTGATCCACCCGGTGCGCCACTTGCTGATCGGATTTCGGATTGAGCCCAGAGTCGCGCCTTTCGTCGCCGTGGTCTTGATAATCGTCTTTGGCGTTTTCACGTACATGCTGGCTGAGAACATCCTTAATACAGTAGCCGGCATTCTCTATGCACTGTCGCGTCAATGGGTGGGAGCGCCGGCCGCAATAATTGGTTATCTCCTCTTCGGGTTTCTCGGGTTCTACACTCTGATGATCTTCCTGCGCATCCTGTTTTCGTATCTGACGACCGGCTATCCCAATCGCTGGGTGCGACTTCTGTTTCGTTCGACTGAGCCTTTGCTCGCGCCGCTGCGTCGCGTGATCCCGACGGTAGGAATGTTCGACATTTCGCCAATCGTCGCGTTTGTTATCCTTTACCTGCTGCAGTTTGTGGTGGCGGGTACGCTTTTGAAAGGCTGGCCGGTACGGTTTTTCTAGGCCCTTCAAAGGTGGCTCAATTTTCGGTAGTGCCCTAATTCAAGTTGTTCTCTGCGTCCTCTGCGAAGACCTCTGATTCTTCTCTGCGGTTAATTGCCCAAGCCAAAGACATTAACCGCAGAGAGCGCAGAGGTTGGCGCAGAGGGCCGCAGAGAAAACTAAAATTAGGGTAGCACCCAATTTTCGATTTACTATTTCGAGATTCACGATTTACTATTCACCCGAAAGTGATTCCTTATTCACAGGACCGCGGCCTCATCTTCGCGGTACGCATCGTTCCTCGCGCGTCGCGTAGCGAGATTGTCGGAGAGCATGACGGGGCGTTGCGAATTCGAATTGCGGCGCCCCCTGTTGCGGGAGCTGCAAACCGGGAGTTGGTTCGCACTCTGGCGAAAATCTTCAAATTGCCGCAAAATGCGGTCGAGATTGTCTCGGGGGCGAATTCGAAAAACAAAACGGTTCGGGTCCGGGGCGCGGACGCGGCCACTTTGGCGCAATTGATTCCTTCAAAATAGACAAGAACAAGAAATAGACAAGCACGCGAGTGGAACTGAAATCCATTTCCCGTTATCGAATTCTGGAAAAGCTCGGCGCGGGCGGCATGGGCGAAGTCTATCTTGCTGAGGACACAAAACTCGGACGCAAGGTAGCGCTCAAACTGCTGGCCAAAGAGTTGACGCAAAACCGCGATCGCCTGGGTCGTTTCGATCAAGAGGCTTATGCCGCTTCGGCCTTGAATCACCCAAATATCCTCACGATTTATGAAATGGGAGACGAAGGCGGGCGGCATTACATCGCGACCGAGTTTGTCGACGGCGTGACGCTGAGAAAGCGCCTGCACGCTTCGCCGATGGAACTCGCGGAAGTGCTGAACACCGCAATTCAGATCACCGGTGCGTTGGAGGAAGCTCACGCCGCCGGCATCATTCATCGCGACATTAAGCCAGAGAACATAATGATCCGGCGCAGTGGTCACGTGAAGGTTTTGGATTTTGGTCTGGCTAAGCTTACGGAAAGACCGGCGTCGGAAGATACCGACAAGGAAGCAATAACGCGGGCGCTGGTGCAAACCGACGCCGGCGTAATCATGGGCACGTCGCAATACATGTCGCCCGAACAG
>DATGVD010000551.1:0-2390 GCA_035300785.1 Pyrinomonadaceae bacterium
AATCATCAGGCCTACGCGGTGATGGAATACTTTGGATACCTGCGACGGCAGCCGGACAGTTTCTATCTCGCCTGGATCCAGGTACTGGATACAACTAACGACCCACGCGGGATGGTCACGGGCTTCGTCACTTCACAGGAATACCGCAACCGGTTCGGACCGTGAGAATGCAAGTTCACGAGCGTTTTTCCTGCGCACAACTCGAAGCCTTTACGGTCGGGCTACCGCCTTGTGATAGTCTCCTCCCCGCTAGAACAAGCCTGTTACATCCACCGCTAATGAATGCGCATCGGACTTGATGGCTTTCCGCTGCTCGTGCCGAGAACCGGCGTTGGGCATTACACTTTCGAACTGGCGCGCGCGCTCGCGCTGCTCGCCCCCTCCGACCAATTCGAACTGGTGGCGCCCGGCCCCTTCCCAGGTTCTATCATCGAAGACATTCGCCTCACCTGTCCCGACAATCTGCGCGCCTTTACCGTCGAAGCCAACTCGATTCGCCGCCGCCGTTGGTGGGCCGTTGGCCTGCCGCTTTATCTGAGAAAAGCTTCGCTGGATCTCTTTCACGGCACAAACTATGAAGTACCGCTATGGAGCAAGCGTCGCAGCGTGCTGACGATACACGATCTTTCGATCCTCCTCCACGCTGATACGCACGAGCCTGACCTGGTCCGCCGCGCGCGAAGGCGTCTGCCGGTGATGGCTCGATCCGCAAGCATGATCATTACCGCCACCGAGTCTGTGCGGCGCGAGATCTGCGAACATCTTCACGTCAAGGCCGACCGAGTTGCGGTTACACCCTTTGCTCCGCGCAGTAGCTTTCAGGCGATGCCTGCGAAGCAGGCCAACCAGACGAAAGAACGACTGGGCATCGAGGATGAGTTCGTGTTGTTTGTTGGGACCGTGGAGCCTCGAAAGAACCTGCTGACGCTGATGCGGGCCTTCGATCAGATCCTGCGCCAGACGTCTCGCCGCCCTCAACTTGTAGTCGTCGGTGCGGAGGGCTGGCTGATGGACGAGTTGTTCGCTTTCATCAAACAATCATCAATCAGCGATCGCCTGCTGCTCACCGGTTACCTGGATGACGACGACCTGCGCGCGCTCTACTCTTCATGCACAGTCTTTGTCTATCCTTCGATCTATGAAGGTTTTGGTCTGCCACCGCTGGAGGCGATGGCTTGCGGCGCGCCGGTAATTGCCGGCAACATCGCGACGTTTCAGGAAACGCTTGGGAGCGCGGCGCAATTAGTCGAACCGAATGATGTTGAGGCGCTCGCCCGAAGCATTGTCGAAATTCTGGATGACGAAGATCGCCGGCGGGCACTTTCGCGTCGTGGACTGGAGCAGGCCGCGAAGTTTTCGTGGCAGAGGACGGCGAAATTAACTCTGGAGGTTTATCGCGAGATATTGAGACGAACTTGAAAGAGTAATCGGCGGCTGGTTAGCGACCTGTTACTTCGGCGAGTTTCGCAGGCGCCACATGCGAAACAGCGTTTTTGAAAATGCCCAACCGAATTTGATCAGCTTCGCGTGAGACTTGCCCGTCTGACGGGCTTGATAGTGAAACGGCACTTCGCGCACGCGGCCTCCCCGGACATAGACCTTGACCAGGATCTCTTCCAGCGCATCGAAATCTCGCGCCTGCAAATCCAGAGTTGCGAGGCCATCCTGATGATACATGCGAAACCCACTGGACACGTCGCGGACCGGCAGGGCAAGGACGCGGCTGTAAGTCCGGTTGAGAACCAGGCTGAGAAAGCGGCGAACCACTCCCATCTCCGCGCTGCCGCCGGCCACGTAACGAGAGGCGATTAGCAGTTCGGCATCGCCCCGGAGGCGCCAGAAGTCTTCCAGGAAAACCGGCTGATGCGACAGGTCTGCATCCATCGTCACTACGAACGGAGCGCGCACGGCCGCGAATCCGGCGAGCAGCGCGCCGCCGTACCCGCGCTCCTGCTGCGTGACGACGCGCGCACCGAGTTGCTCAGCCGCCAGTTGCGTTCCGTCAGCGGACCCGCCGTCGACGACGATTATCTCAGCCATCACCCCGAGGCGCTTGGTAACGGCCCAGAGTGATGGAAGCAAGAGTTCAAGATTCTCGCGCTCGTTCAGCGCAGGAATAACGGCAGCAATATCCGGGGCTTTCGATGGCATTGTCAGTAGCGGGGGATTATCCAAGCTTTGTTCCTAAATGCCAAAAGGCCAGCCTGGTTGGGCTGGCCTTTTCGGTCAGTGTAGCTCTTGATGATCCTAGATCAGAACCGCTGTCGGTATTCGGTCGAATTGAAGAAGCCGTTGACCATACCGCGAGAGTCTGCCGGATTCGCATCGATAACGGCGAGCCAGTTTAGGTACAAGATATCCGGGTCTCGACGCAAGTAACCAAAGTACTG
>DATGVD010000552.1:0-2704 GCA_035300785.1 Pyrinomonadaceae bacterium
CCGGCCGGTGTAGGCGAACAACGGTACCGCGTCATAGTAAGACCGGTGATTCGCGACGAACACGTAAGGCTGTTGCGGATCCAGGAACTCGCGTCCCGTGACGTTTACTTTTACGCCGCTCAGCCGCAGCCAGTTTCGCGCGCCCCAGTTGGCCCACCAATAAATCCAGTTTTGCCGTTTTGCCAACCCGCCAATCAGCAACACCGGCGGCGCGAACAGAAGCAAGAGCATCGCCGCCACGAACCACGACCAGCAGAAAAGGAGGCGGCCAATAATCCGGCCCCCCGGTCTTGTGCTAGACTTCGCCGCGCCGTTTTTCGCCGCGCCCTGCTTGTTCACTTCTTGAGAAGGAGCCTCGGAATGCATCGTTATCGTTTTGCCAATCGTAAACTTGGTCAAGACCTCGAACTCGGCGGATGGGAGAGCCGCGCTAGCGGCGAAATATTTATAGTACCGGCGTCCTCATTGGAATTGAGTTCGCGCAAAGCCAGAGGAAATGCCTCTGGCTTCACGCGACACAACCTGGCAAGAACCCTCAGTTTCTATAAACATTTCGCGCCTACGGCGCTGACAATTCTGCTTCTTGCCGGGTCGGTCTTTTCCCATGCCGCTCTCGCCCAGCGTCGCGCACAACCCGCGCCTTCCGCCGCGGCAATCCCGTCACCGGGTGCCGTCCTGGGCTTCAATCCCGGCGACGATCGCACCATCGCTGATTGGAAACAAATCACGAATTACTTCGCAGTGCTCGGCAAGTCCAGCAATCGAGTTTCGGTGCAAACGATCGGCCAATCGACGCTCGGCCGGACGATGATCGCCGCCTTCATCAGCGCGCCTGAGAATATCCGCAATCTGGCAAAGTATAAAGAGATTCAGCATCGACTTGCCGATCCGCGTCTTAATCCCGATGACGGTGACGTGAACTGGAGCGCGCAGTTGGTAAAGGAAGGCAAGACGGTCGTCGCCGTCTCCTGCTCGATTCATTCGACCGAGATTGTGGCTTCGCAGATGTCGATGCAACTCGCTTACAACCTGGCGAGCGCAAACGACGAAGACACGCTTTCGATCCTGCACAACACAATCTTGATTCTGATTCCTTCGCCCAATCCCGACGGCGTCGACATTGTCGCCAACTATTATCGTAAGACGCTCGGCACGCCGTTGGAAGGACGCGACCCGCCGGAACTCTATCATCACTACGCGGGGCACGACGACAATCGTGACTGGTTCATGCTTAATCTGAAAGAGACAAAGGCCGTCACGCGGCTGTTTTGGAAAGAATGGTTTCCGGAAATCGTCTACGACATACATCAGCAGGGCTCGAACGGATCGCGATTCTTTGTGCCGCCGTTTTACGATCCGCCGAATCCGCATATCGCGCCGCTCTTGCTGCGACAGGTTGGCTTAATCGGACACAAGATGGCCGCCGATGTGACGGCCGCGGGCTTCAAAGGCATCCTGACGAACGCGCTTTACGACACCTGGTGGCACGGAGGCTTTCGCACCGCGCCCTACTTTCACAACTCAATCGGGATTCTCACTGAAGCGGCCAGCGCCCGCATCATGACGCCGAGCACCGTCACGCGCGAACAGCTTTCGCGCAGCGGCACGCGCGGGATGCGGACGGCGTTGGACGTGACCACGAACTTTCCCAATCCCTGGCCGGGCGGCGCATGGCATCCGCGCGACATCATGCAAATGGAGATGATCGCGTGCCATTCAGTCTTGTCGCTGGCCGCGAACTATCGCGCTGATTACCTGCGCAACTTTTATGAGCTTGGAAAGGCGGGTCTTTCATCACCGGCCGAAGGCGCTCCCGTCGGTTATTTAATTCCGGCCGGCCAGGGCCGCGATGAGAATGTCGCGAAGATGATCGGCGCGCTGGTTGAGCAGGGCGTCGAGGTTTACCGGCTTGATAGTGAGTTGCACGCGAGTTTCGGCGCGCAGACTTTAAAGCGCTCTGGAACAATAAAGTTTGGCTCGGTTACAGCTCCGTTCTTCCTGAACTTAGGCGTTGACGCAACTTCGCAGGAAGTCCCTGCGGGAAGTTACATCATTTTTCTGAATCAACCATATCGGCAAAACGTGCTGGCGCTGTTCGAGCCGCAGCTATATCCCGATCGGATGACCGCAACTGGAGAGGCTGAGCGCCCATACGACGTCGCAGGTTGGACGCTGCCGATGATGATGGGCGTCGAGAGTCCCGCAGTGCTATCGATCCGCGAAGTTGCAAACGAAAGAAAGCTGACCCTGATTAAAGGCGAGAACGACATGCGTCGCGATCTCGGCTTGCCGCTTTGGATCAGCGACAAGTCCCCGATCGCAAATCCCATCAAGCCGGGAGTGCGCGTCGGCATTTATCACGGTGCACGCGGCAACATGGACGAAGGTTGGACGCGTTACGTCTTTGACACTTTCAACGCGCCGTATCAAACGTTGCGCGACGCGGCCATCAATGAGACGAACCTGCGAACCAATTACGATGCGATCGTTTTGCCTTCCGATCGCAGCCGCGAGCCGGCCGACAGCGGCGCGCCGGCGGCCGAAGGCGGCGCCGGCATCAGCGACAAGGGCTTTGTGAATCTCGCGCGCTTTGTTGGAGACGGCGGCACCCTGATTTGCTTTGATGGTTCATGCGGCTCTCTGATCAGGCGATGGAAGCTGCCACGGCGAAGTGTGCTCGGAGGGTTGCGTTCATCTGACTTTT
>DATGVD010000553.1:0-3497 GCA_035300785.1 Pyrinomonadaceae bacterium
CAGCGTGCCCTGGGCCGCCGCATCGCCAATCGCGCGCGACAAAACATCTTCAAGCGCCGTTCCTCCGCGGCGGGCGACAGCAGAGACATACCACAGAACATCACCCAGCTCCTCGAGGACGGCGTCGTGATAGCCAAGAAACCCGTCCGTGTCGCGACGCTTCTTCTTCAGCGCGCTGACGAGACTGCCGACCTCGCCAACAAGGCCGAGCAGGGCAGTCTCCAACCTGGGCTCAAGCTGGTCCGTGGCAATCGCATTTCGCTCGAAATCGGACACCGAAATCTGCCGATCCATGCCTTTTGTCATCGATTCTCCTCTTCGTTGTCGGACTATCGTGACTGCCCGTTCTCGACAGTATATCGTTTCGACGATTCTCTACCCGGTCGGGCACGGACATCGTGGCCGAGAAACTCAGTGACAGGGCGTCGGATGACTCCAACCATTGTCTTCGACACCTATTGGCGTTTTGCCGCCGAGCGGCTTGCGATGTATTATCGTCGCCTCGCTGACCCCATTGGCTCTTGTACGGCTGATCCGATTTTGTCGGGCTTTCGGTTCACCAACACCTATCGGGCAGCCGATCGAGTCAGCCAGTATTTGATATCAGAAGTCCAGGCTGGGACTGACCGTTCCCAAGAGCCACGCGAAGTCTTCTTTCGAACCATTTTGTTCAAGATATTCAACCGAATCGAAACATGGGAGGCATTGGAACAGCATCTCGGCCCGATCACGTGGGCGAAACTCGATGCGGCTGCGCTCGATCGCGCGCTTGAGAACCTGCGCAGGCGAGGGAACAGCATCTATTCGGCGGCCTACATCATGCCATCGCCTTCGTACGGTCGCGAGCGTAAGCACAGCAACCACATCGCGCTTCTGCTGCAGATGATGAAGGATCGGCTTCCAGAGCGAATCAAACAAGCCCCCTCGTTGCGGACAGTCTACAGCTTGTTTTGAGTTATCCAGGAATCGGTCCTTTCCTTGGTTTCCAATATACCATCGACCTGAACTATTCTTCGCTCCTCGATTTCGACGAGGCTGACATGGTCGTCGCCGGGCCGGGCGCGCTTGACGGCATTTCAAAATGCTTCTCGGATACCGGCCGGGCAACGCCAGAAGAGGTCATTTATTGGATGACCGATCGCCAGCAAAGCGAATTCGCCAGGCTCGGACTGCGTTTTGACGGTCTCTATGGCCGCCCGCTGCAACCGATCGACTGTCAGAATGTGTTTTGCGAAATCTCAAAATATGCCCGGGTTGCGCATCCAGATATCGCCGGCATCGCCAACCGAAGACGCATTAAACAAATTTACCGTCCCAATCACAAACCATTGCCGCTTCCCCGATTCCCGTCGCGCTGGGGATTGCACGTACCGTCCGAGCAGGCGAGACGAAGGCCCTCTTATCACGAGCCTGTCCAACCGTCGTTCATCTAGGGCGTGAAATCACAACGAGCGGCCAGCCACAGCCGTCGCCGGCTCCCTGCGGAAGCGGCGGCCGTGATTGTGCTACGGTCTCGCCCCGGATGGGAGGAGCGCATGAGGGTTCTAATAATCGAGGCAAGCTATCCTAAGGATTTTTATAGGGGCCAGTTAGACGGCCACGTTACCCAAGCACTGACCAGACTGCTTGGCATCAAATCGGACTTGGTATACGCGCTCGACAAATCGCACTTTGAAAAGGCCATCGCGCACGCTGCCAATGGCGATTATGACGTTGTGCATGTGTCGTGTCATGGTGATGATGTCGGCATCGCCGTCACCAACAATTCGCCGATCAACTGGCCCGACTTCGTTGAGCTGTTTCGCAAGTACAAGTGCAACCCACATGCGCTCATCATGTCATCGTGCTGCGGCGCGACTGACGACCTTGCAAACGAGTTTGAGAAGATCCCGTACGGGCCGTACATCATTTTCGGCTCAATCGACGAGCGGAATTACAACGAGTATGCGGTCGCCTGGACTATTCTTTACAATCTCTTCAAGACGAAGGGCGTCCACCGTGACGTTGCAATGGAAGCGCTGCGAGCCATCAGGGCGATTGCGCATAACAACTTTCGATATCTGCGTTGGAAGGACGACAAGAAAGAGTATGTCCAGTATCCGCCCGAAGGTCGGCGCTTTGTCGTAATGGAGAAGAAGCTGAAAGCGAAATAGCTGTCCCGGCGGCAGCTCGATCGGCTCAAGCGGACTGCCGAAGCAGAACAGTAGAGCTGGGTAAGTTCTTCTGTCCCGAGTTGACGATCCTCATTCGACAACACTGGCCGACTCTTGCACTGACACTTCAGCTTTTGCGCGTGTCACGACCGGGAGCCACTTCCAATTGGCGAATTTATCGCCAGTCTGACGCAGGTGACTATATCGCTTCAAGCTGCTCCAGCTCCGGTGACCTGACACGCTTGCGGCTTGAGGTATTGTTTTGCCCATTTCAAACAGGCGTGAAATCCCGTCGTGCCTGAGATCGTGGAAGTGCAAATCATCAATGCCTAGGAATTTGCATGCACGCGTGAACGCAGCACCAATTGCGTCTACCGAGTAGGGGAATATTTCTTTTGCTACACGTGGCATGCTTTCGATAACTGCAGTCGCTTCAGGCGGCAGGTCACAAAATACGTCATTCCCTTGCTTGTCGCCTGGATGCTTCATGTCGCGAATGAGAACACGAGCATCTGGATGAGTGGGCGGCGCTGCCGCTTCAAAATCTGTCCATGTAATCCGCGTGATCTCTTCCTGCCGTCGCGTACTGAAAATAGCGAACACGATAATCTGCTGCATCGGGGCGGACCGCGGCCGATGAATTTTGATTTTGCCGAAATGGTGCATGAGAAGGTCGAGTTCGGTCAAGGTTGGTCGACGATCGCGCTCCTTGCTTTTCGAAGTAAGACCGAGGTTTCTGGTCACTACCAGTGCATCGTCCATCGCTTGTGAGTCTAACGGGTAGCCCCAGGCCGGCCGTGCAATGGTGAAGATTGAGCCGAGGTGGCTGAAGTAATTTCCAACAGTCTGTGGCTGAACCGGCAATTTCTTGGCGAAGGAGACTAGGTGCTCACTGGTTACCTCGCTACACTTGAGATCCGCTATGTCATATTCCTTTATGGTAGCGAGTACCTGAGCTTTGGTTCGGCCGATTTCCTTGATCGATTCCTCAATGTAGCGGTCGATAACTGCGGACAGCTTCGGGTCCGCCATGTTCTGCCGCTCGAGCGCGCCTGGCTTCGCAAGTTCAGTCTCTCGCTTCTCCATCCACGCTGAAGCAGCTTGCCTGCGGTCGAAGGTCCTCGTCTCGCGGTGGACGATTTCCCCACCACGCTTGATGGTGACTTGCGCGTGATAGCCGGTGGAACCGTCTTTGCGCTTGCGAGCAATGATTGTACCCATTCCGCAAACCCGTCAGTTGTGGTACAGCATGGACCCTCTCAGTACAGCATTGCTGTACTGAAGGCCTAAAAACAAGCGAAAAACAGCGAAAATGAGAGCTAATCAGTACAGCAGGAAACCGTC
>DATGVD010000554.1:0-2575 GCA_035300785.1 Pyrinomonadaceae bacterium
CTGTGTTTCATAACCGCTTCGCGGTAGTGCTGCCCAATCCTTCACTTGCTCAGAACTTCCTAAAGTTTGTCCGAAGCTAAAGCTCAACATTCTAGGTTCAGTTACGCCCAATGAGCAACGCCGGTAGATTCTTTCAGCGCTTGCTGGACGGCCCCGACGAGATACAGCGAGCCGGTAACACAGATCAGGCCGCTGGCCGGCGTCATCTCTTTCGCGATTCGCATAGCCTGATCAGCCGAAGACGCTTGATGAACATTTGTTTCGGGAAAATCGCCTGGCACGGCTAATTTCAACATCTCGAACGAAGCGGCGCGCGGATTATCCAGCTCAGTGAGAATCAATCGATTGGCGACCGGGAAGAGAACTGCGGCCATTTCGGTTAAGGCCTTATCGCGCATCGCGCCGAAGATCATCGTGATTGGTTGAGTGACGAACTCGTCCAGATAATCGCGCAGCGCGCGCGCGGCGGCGGGATTGTGCGCTCCGTCAAAGAGAATTTGCGGCGGGCCTTCCCACGATTCCAAACGTCCCGGATGCCGCGCCGTCTCGACACCTTTGATGATTGCTGCGCGAGTGATCGCAAAGCCGCGTTCGCGCAGCGCCTCAGCTAACGCAATCGCCGTCGCAGCGTTTTCGACCTGATGCCGGCCGCGCAAACCTATTGAGATGTTTTCATGGCGGTTCGGCTCAACGAATCTCGGTTCAACGCCCACTGCTTCACAGCGGCGAACGATCACGTCGAGGACCTCTTCAGTTTGCGGCGCGATGATCGCCACAACCCCCGGGCGAAGGATCGCAGCTTTTTCTGCGGCGATTTCCGCGAGTGTGTGGCCGAGATACTCTTCATGATCCATCGCGACCTGAGTAATCGCGACAATCTCAGCGCCCGCCGCAGTCGTAGAATCAAGCCGCCCACCAAGCCCCGTCTCCAGGATCGCCAGGTTCACCTTCGCTTCGCGAAATGCGAGCAAAGCGATCGCGGTCACCTGCTCAAAAAAAGTCGGCAGCGTTTCCAACTTGCCTTGCTTCACCAACTCTTCAGCAGTCGCTTTGACGTGCGAGGTGAATCGCGCAAAGTCAGCTTCAGATATTTGCTCGCCGTCGATAGAGATGCGTTCGGTGATCGAAATCAGGTGCGGTGAAGTGAAGAGCCCGGTTCTGATTGCGGCTTCACGACAGATTGAAGCCAGGGTCACCGCGGTCGAACCCTTGCCGTTCGTGCCCGCAATCTGGACCGCCGGAAATTCTTTGTGCGGATTTCCGAGGGCCGCTAGGAGTGTCTCAGTATTCGCGAGACCTAATTTGATGGTCAGCGTCTCGTGGCCGAGACTGAGGAGATAGTTAAAAGCCTGGTTGAAGGTCATCCGGGTAAGTTTCAGGTTTCAAGTTTCAGGTTTCAAGTTCAAACCGAAGCGGCAGGTAGGTGATGTCCAATCAATAAACGGTTAGGCGAACCTGAAAACTTGAAACCTGAAACGTGAAACTCAGTTCTCAACCCCCGAAGCCTCAAACTTGAGACCGGTGGCCGTGCTTTTGCTGGTGATGTCCGGGTTCATCATAAAGTTCAGCGCCTTGATGATGAACGGGCGGATCTCGCGGCGGTCAACGATCTCGTCGATTATGCCGTGCGCCAGCAGAAACTCAGATCGCTGAAAGTCTTTCGGCAACTTCTGTCTGATCGTTTGTTCGATCACGCGCGGGCCCGCGAAACCAATCAGCGCCTTCGGTTCGGCAATGATCAGATCGCCGAGCATTGCAAAGCTCGCCGTCACGCCGCCCGTCGTCGGATCGGTGAGCACGGAAATGAACGGCAGATGACGCTCTTCCAGCGCGGCCAGCGCCGCTGAGATTTTCGCCATCTGCATCAAAGAGAGCACGCCTTCCTGCATGCGCGCGCCGCCCGACGCGGAAACAAGTATGACTGCGCCGCGCTCTTTGATCGCGCGCTCGATCAGGCGCGTAATTTTCTCTCCGACTGCCGACCCCATCGAACCACCGATGAACAGCATATCCATCGCGCCGGCAAACACGCGGTGGCCGCCGACTTTGCCGCGCGCGGTGATGATTGCTTCGGGCAGTCCCGTCGCGTCCTGCGCCTGCTTCAAACGTTTCGGGTAAGGCTTGCTGTCGACAAAACCGAGCGGGTCGGTGGAGATAACTTCCGCGTCCAGCTCTTCACAGTACGCATCGTCAAACAATTTCTCCAGACGGTCGTAGGCGCCGATGCGAAAGTGATAATTGCAGTGCGTGCAAACCTGGAGCGCCTCTTCCAATTCCTTTTTGTAGAGGTGCTCGCCGCATTCTTCGCACCGCACAAAGACATTCTCAGTGCGGACGACGCGCTCTGAGTCGCGCACCGGCTCGATCTTGCCTTTCTTTTTGCGAAACCAGGGCATAGCAAACAACAGAGGTCAGAAGTCAGAGATCAGAAATCAGCCTTTGACTCACGATAAAGTATTTAGCAATGAAAGCTGAGGTGAAAAGGGTAGCACAGGAAGAGTTATGAGAGCCAACCGCGCACCACCCTTCATCACGAGGACCTTTTTGGGTAACGCTTGATGTTAGTTAGGATTTC
>DATGVD010000555.1:0-4008 GCA_035300785.1 Pyrinomonadaceae bacterium
TTCAAGACCGACCAAATCTTTTGGTTTGACTTCTCGCGCGACGGCAAACAGCTTGCCCTCTCGCGCGGCACGCAAACGAGCGACGTGATCCTGATCAAAGATTTCCGCTAAGGCGCAATGAGTATTGCCACCGGCACAAAACTCGGCCGTTACGAAATCCGCTCGAAGATTGGCGAGGGCGGAATGGGCGAGGTGTATCGGGCGCATGACGAGAAACTCAATCGCGATGTAGCGATCAAAGTCTTACCTGCGACGTTTTCGCAGAATGCGGATCGGCTACGGAGATTTGAACAAGAGGCGCAGGCTGCCGGGTCCCTTTACGGTTGTGTTGAATTGGGCTGCCGCGTCGAAGAAGAATTGAGTTATTAGATCACTGACCGCATTAAAAGGAGGAAGCATGGCACTGACAAGTTTCGCTGGCAGAAATCTGGGAATGCTCTTACTCGGCCTATGGTTGATTCTCACCGGACTCTTGCCGTTGCTTAACATGAGACTCTCTTCAACGGTCACTACTGGTTTGGCCGTGCTCGGCATCGTTGCGGGAATATTGATCGTACTCAGGCGCTAGTCATCCAGCATCGGTAGTTCTGCCGACATGAGCTTCGTCGCCGGCACGAAACT
The DNA here is from genome assembly GCA_035300785.1 of Pyrinomonadaceae bacterium. GTDB lineage: Bacteria > Acidobacteriota > Blastocatellia > Pyrinomonadales > Pyrinomonadaceae > UBA11740. The sequence goes on from DATGVD010000555.1 coordinate 622, forward strand.
AGGTCGCTACGAAATCCGCGCAAAGATTGGCGAGGGCGGAATGGGTGAGGTGTATCTGGCGCTCGATACCGAATTGGGTCGGACCGTCGCGATCAAGATTTTGCCTGAAGCTTTGGCGTCAAACCAACTCCGCCTGGAGCGGTTTATTCAGGAAGCGAGAGCAGCTTCCGCTTTGAATCACCCGCACATTCTAACGATTTATGAAATCGGCACGACCGGGGCCACTCATTTCATCGCGACTGAGTTCATTGACGGAGAGACTCTGCGCCAGCGCCTCAGCAAGGGAATGAAGCTGGCCGAGGTGCTGGAGGTCGCGATTCAGACGGCCGGCGCGCTCGCGGCCGCGCATGAGGCCAGCATCATTCATCGTGACATCAAGCCAGAGAACATCATGGTCAGGCGCGACGGCTACATTAAGCTCCTCGATTTCGGCCTCGCCAAACTGACTGAGCCATCCATCGTCGACAGCGAAGCGCCGACCAGGGCAAAGGTCGATACCCGCGAGGGCACGGTGATGGGAACCCCAAATTACATGTCGCCCGAGCAGGCCCAGGGTACAAAGGTCGATGCGCGCACTGACCTGTGGAGTCTCGGGGCGGTGCTCTACGAAATGGTAACCGGACAAGTGCCGTTCGCCGGCAAGACTCCAACCGAGACCATCTCTTTGGTTCTGCAAAAAGAGCCTGCGCCACTAACGCGGTATACACATGAAGTCCCCGCCGAATTGGACCGAATCGTCACCAAGGCGCTAACCAAGGACCTTGAAGCACGGTATCAGACAGCGAAAGACCTGCTTATAGATCTGCGCAACTTGAAACGCAAGCTGGAAGTTGATGCTGAGATCGATCGCACTGTGCCGTCTGAATTGCGCGCGACTACAACTGCATCTGGTGCGGCGGCGGCGGCGTCGCCCCGCACTGCCCATGCGGCTTCCAGCGCTGAATACATTGTCTCTGGAATCAAGCAACACAAATTCGCGTTGGCCCTTGGTCTGATTGTGCTGGCTGCCGGCGCGGTCGGGTTCGGCATGTATCTGCACGCCCGCAATACCGAAGTCGCGATTGACTCGATCGCGGTTTTGCCTTTTCAGAATCGGAGCACCGAACCGGACAGCGAATATCTTTCCGAAGGCTTGGCGGAGTCGCTGATTTATCGTCTTTCACAGTTGCCGAACTTGAAAGTCAGTCCCACCAGTTTGGTCTTTCGTTACAAAGGCCAGGAGATCGATCCGATAAAAGTAGGAAAAGACCTGGGCGTTAGCGCCGTGCTTTCAGGCCGCATCACCCAACGGGGTGACAATCTAACCATTAGCGCAGAGCTAGTGGACGTGCGTTATAACAAGTTGCTGTGGGGCGAACAATACAATCGCAAAACGTCGGAGTTACTGGCTACGCAGCGAGAGATTGCCCGCGAAATCGTTGACACCTTAAAACTCAAAGTGTCTGGCCAGGAGCGTGGGCTTGCCAAACACTACACCGAAAGCAACGAGGCTTATCAGCTTTATTTGAAAGGACGATTTTATTACAACAAACGCACCGATGAAGGAATGCAGAAGTCGCTTGAGTATTATCAACAGGCGATAGCAAAGGATCCAACCTTTGCGCTTGCTTACAGCGGCCTGGCCGATACTTATGATCTTCTGTGTGCTCCGGATGCGGGCGGAACGTTGCCGCCAAACGAGGTCATGCCAAAAGCAAAAGCCGCAGCACAGAAAGCCATAGAGATCGATGAAAGCCTCGCCGAGCCTCATGTCTCGCTCGCTCACGTCAGGTATTATTACGACCGCGACTGGGCCGCCGCTGAACGCGAATTCAAGCGCGCGATCGAGCTGAATCCGAATTATCCGCAGGCTCATCACTGGTACGCGATCTATTTAATGTGGAGTGGACGAACGAACGAAGGCTTGGCAGAAATCAGACGGGCACAGGAGTTGGACCCACTCTCGCTCCCGATCAATATGACTGTGGGATGGCTCCTGTGCGATGCGCAGAGGATCGACGAGGGCATCGACCAACTTCGTAAGACTCTGGAGATGGATCCGGCTTTCGTTGTCGCCCATGTCCGGCTCGGATACTGTTTCGAACGGAAAGGCGCCTATGACGGGGCGATTGCTGAGTCTCAAAGAATATTCGATTTAGGCGCCAAGTCGTTGGGAATCGCTGGGTTGGGACGAGCCTACGCCATGGCCGGCAAGCGAAACGAAGCGCAAAAGGAACTCGCTGAGTTGCAAGAGTTATCAAAGCAGCGCTATGTGTCGCCGGGCCTCTTTGCCTTAATTTACGCGGCGGTCGGCGACAAGGACCAGGCCTTCGCCTGGCTTGAGAAGGCAGTCGCAGAGCATGACTTGTTCACAGCGCGACTCAAAGTCGATCAAAGATTCGATCCCTTGCGCTCCGATCCGCGCTTCGCCGATCTGGTGAAGCGTGTCGGGCTTCCGCAATAGCGCAAACTTGCAATAGCGCGAACCGTTAGTTTGCGGGTATTAATCACGCGCACTCGGTAAAGTAATTCCGCAAGCTGAAAGCTTGCGCTACAAGCATGACAATTGCCGCAGGCACAAAGCTCGCTATGCGAAAAACATTCCTACTGATTCTCCTGGTCGGCGTGTTCGCTGCCGGCGCCGCGGCACAGTCGGGCAGAAGAGGCATGATGCCGCCACCTCCGCCGCCGCCAGAAAAGTTGTCCGAACCGCCAATTGTGCTGCCGGCTGAGCGCACGACCCTCGCGCCGGCAGAGTTGACTGTACTGCCGGAAAGCATTCTTACGCGCCAGATCAAGGCGCTGGACAACGGCAGCTTCAGCCTTGCGGACTTCGGTGGCAAGATCGTGGTGGTTAACCTCTGGGCGTCCTGGTGCGGCCCGTGTCGCAGGGAAGTACCTGAATACGAGAAGGTGCGCAAAGAGTTTGCCGGGCGTGGCGTAGAGTTCGTTGGTCTGACCACTGAAAATCCGCGCACGTCGTCCGATCGGGTCAAGCAATTCGCGCGCGACCTCAAATTCGGCTTCCGGCTGGGCTGGGCCGACCGCGAGACCGCGGTGGCGCTGATGAACGGGCGCAACGCGATTCCGCAGACCCTGGTCATCGCTCCCGATGGACGCGTCATCAGCCATTGGCGCGGCTACTCACCGCGACAGGGCGGCAGTCAACTGCGAGCGACGCTCGAACGCGCGCTCGCGGAAGCGTCTCCTTCGCCACAAAATTAGGAAGGTAATGAGAGCGATCGGGGGACGTCAATATTTCGGCACGCTGGGATCGACTTCGTTGGACCAGGCAATAATTCCGCCCGTCAAATTCGACAAGCTTCCCGTGTACCCGCTGCGCTGCAAAGCCTCGATCGCGCGGGCGCTGCGGCCACCCATCTTGCAATGCACGACCGTGTCGCGGCT
>DATGVD010000556.1:0-3013 GCA_035300785.1 Pyrinomonadaceae bacterium
GATGAACGCAAGAGCCAGGTGTTCGAAGACTACCTTGCCGCAACGCAAAAGACGATGGAGGCCAACGGCAAGATCAAAATCTACAAAGACGTGCTCGCCAATATGCGGGATGAAGAAGTGCCGGAGGCGGCGCCACGCCCGCGTCCAAGGTTGCCGATCACGAGGTGATTGCCTCAAAATCTCTGATATCGCGAAACGGCGTGTCATCATCATTGAAATCCGGGCGATAATAAAACGCCGCGCCGTCATACTCCTGCGTCCAGCCTTCCTGCATTCCCAGTTCATCCAGGGCTGCGACTGCGCGCAGCCATTCTGATTCGTTGATGCGGCGCGAAAGCAGGACGTAACGCTGATTCGTTCCGGCCACGTTTGTCGGATAATACTGGGCCATCAAAGAGACAGCGACGCGAGGGCCTAATTCATTTTTTATCCATTCCAGCGAATCCCGTACGCCGCCCATATCGTTTGGCAAAACGAGCAAGCGAATTACGAGCCCGCGTTGCAGCAAACCACCTTCGTCCCCATCTTTGGAATAAACAAGTTCGTCGCCCATCTGGCGATGCATCTCGGCAATCGCCGCCCGGGAGACCGACGCGTAACTTCGGACCTTTGAATACAGAAAGCCCGCCTCGTCTTCCGCGTATTTCAAGTCAGGCAAGTAAACATCGACGATGCCGTCGAGGAGCTTTAGTACTTCGACTGAATCGTACGCGTTGGTGTTGTAAACAATCGGCAGGCGCAAGCCCTGCTCGGCGGCGATCAGAATCGCGCGCGCCATCTGTGGCGCAAAGTGTGTGGGCGAAACAAAGTTGAGGTTGTGACAGCCGCGCGCTTGCAGCTCCAGCATCATCTCGGCCAGGCGCTCGTGCGTGACTTCGTTCCTGATTTGCTCTTTGTGCGTTTGCGAAATCTGATAGTTCTGGCAATAGACACAGCGCAGGTTGCAGTTGCCGAAAAAGATGTTGCCCGCGCCGCGCGTGCCGGTGAGCGGCGGCTCTTCACCAAAATGCGGCGTGTACGACGAAACGATCGGCAAACGTCCCGAATAGCAGGCCGCAATTTCGTCATTCAAGCGATTGTTCAGACAATCGCGCGGACACACCGTACAGCGCTCGAGCAAAGCTTCCAACGCCTCGACGCGACGGCGCAACTCGCCCGTTTGCAGCAGCCGAAGATAAGAAGGCTCGCTCCTCGCTAACCCGTCAATCATCACTTTTCTTCCTAAAGTGCACGTAATGCGTCTTGTGTTGCTCGGCCAGTTCCTTGGGCACGAAGCGTTTGGTCGTCCGCCAGATGAAATCCATTTCGGCGTGCGTGGTGCTCAGCGCCAGGCGCGCTTCGAAAACCAAAAGCATGCTGCCGTAGAAAAGAAAGCACGCGCCGATCAAACCCGTAGCCACTGGCACCCACGCGCCGCGCGCGCCCGAAAATGCGACCACGCCGATGGCCACGCTGGTCGCCACGAACACGCCGACTGCAAGATAGAAAGTCGTCAGCGCGCGCTGCAACAGACGCGATCGGCTCGTCAGCTTGTCGAGCTGATCGTAGAGCATGGCTCGTTGTTCTTCGAAGAACTCGGCTGTCGAGCCGCTATCAGCAAGCTGCTGAAAACGATCCGAAAGCGAGCGCACGCGATCGACTACGCGTCCCAGCCGCGTTGAAGTGGAAAGAATCATCGTGCCGCTGGCTGAGATCAAAACCGCGGGCGTAATCATGGCGGTCAAAACCGCGAGTGATGACGAAAGGCCATCCATTTGACGATTCATTCTAGCGACTTGTAATGATGCCTCCAAATCGACCATTCGAAAAGGGACGCGATCAGTTCGGAGTTCAAGCTTTAGCTTGTGCCTCATTACCGGCAACCTGAAGGTTGAACTCTGAACTCATGATATGCTCCGCGCGAAAGCGGCGCGCGCTGAATATTGAATGCCCACAGCTGATTATCACTTCGTCGATCGCTGGCGCGTCGAAGCCGACTGTAAAGAGGTGGCCGACATAATCGAAGACGCGCTCGGCTTGCCGCGCTGGTGGGGCTCGGTCTATTTCGAAGTGAAGGAACTCGAACCCGGCGAAGGCAATCACGGTACGGGGAAGTTGATCCACGTGCGCGCCGGCGGTTGGCTGCCGTACACGCTGAAGATAAATTTTCGCACCGTGGAATCGCGTTACCCGAGTGGATTCACGATGGATGCGACGGGCGATCTTGAGGGAAAAGGCATCTGGACTTTTGAGCCGGATGGGCCGTTTGTTAACGTAACTTACGACTGGACGATTCGCGCGAACAAACCAGTCATCGAAAAGTTCTCCTTTTTCTTGAAACCCATCTTCAGATCGAACCACAACTGGACAATGCGTCGCGGCGAAGAGAGTTTGAAGCTGGAACTATTGCGCCGGCGCGCAAAGTCGCCGGAAGAACGCGCGCGGATTCCGCCGCCGCCGCGAGCGTCGCTGGTGGTTCGCTTAATGAAATTGGGTGCGTAGCAGTGAATGATCACGATCCCTCCGATTCAGATTTACGGAAGCGCTGGTTCGACGAGTATTGCCGCATCCTTGATGAGAAATCGGTGCATGCTAAGCCGCAACTAGGCAAGCGATACGCCTGTCCCTGTTGCCAGTTCCTTACCCTGGAGCAACGAGGTGGTTTTGAGATCTGTCCAGTATGCTTTTGGGAGGACGACGGTCAGGATGATCACGACGCTGACTTGGTGCGCGGCGGACCCAATGGCAAGTTAAGCTTGACCGAAGCTCGAGAAAACTTTCTACAGATCGGCGCTGTAGAAGATCGGTTTCTTAGTAACGTTCGCAAGCCGAAGCCGGAAGAACAACCTGAGAAATGATCGCCCCGAACAGCTCAACAAAGATTGCCTGGTTGCCCGATTTGCTTTACACCGGCGGACGATTCGAGCGCGGGTTGGCGCTCGTGTGTGACGCCTCGGGCCACATCGTGAAAATTACCGGCGCCGATGAGTTGCGCGACGAGAAAAAGGTGCGCCTGTCGAATCGCGCCATGCTT
>DATGVD010000557.1:0-3008 GCA_035300785.1 Pyrinomonadaceae bacterium
AGAACTAGATCATATCCCTGTGAGCGTTATTAACCTGCGTGATTTAAGACTAAACAAACAAGCCACTGGACGCGCGAAAGACCTCGCCGATTTAGAGAACCTGCCGGAAGAAAAATCTTGATCGATCGCATCTCAGCAATCGTCGCCGACAGTCTTGAGACGAAGCGACGCTTCTTCGAAGTGCACGCTGATGAAGTTCAGCGCGCCGCCGAGATGATCGCTGCTGCTTTCACGGCTGGCGGCAGACTGCTTCTGTTTGGCAACGGCGGCTCTGCGGCGGACGCGCAGCATATCGCCGGCGAACTCGTTAATCGATTCCTGCTGAAACGGCGCGCGCTGCCGGCGATCGCCTTAACGACCGACGGCGGCGTGCTGACGTGCATCGCTAACGACACGGGATTCGAAAACGTCTTCGCGCGACAGATTGAGGCGCTGGGGGCGAAGGGCGATGTTTGTCTGGCGATCTCAACCTCAGGAACTTCGCCGAACATTGTTGCGGCTTGCGAGCAGGCGCGGGAGCAGGGAATCGGGGTGATTGGCTTGCTCGGCCGCGACGGCGGCAGCGTGAAATCGCTTTGCGATCTGGCGCTGATCGTCGAAAGCGACGACACACAACGCATCCAGGAAGCGCACAACTTGATCGGACATATCCTGTGCGAATTGATCGAAGCCAAGATATTTCCGGAATAGAACCGCTCGCGCGGCAGCGGTGTCAGAAGCCCGCGCGTCAGCAAGGGCCAGAAACATTGAGCGCTATGCGCGCTAAGCGGGCAAGGATGCCCGCGCTCCAACCATGTCGATCTACGAAGACCTTCCGCCGCTTAGCCTTGATGGAGTCAGCACCTACCCGCTCGCTTCGCGGCCGAGCAAAGTAACGGTCGACGATTTTGGAGCGCCGGTGACGAAAGATTCATCACTGAGCGATTATCTCGACTCGCTCCCGAATATTCTGGCAGTTCAAAGCCTGCGCGATCTCGCGGCGCGCATGCGGCGCGCACACGCGGCGCGCAAGCCGATCATCTGGGGCCTGGGCGGCCATGTGGTCAAGACCGGCCTCGCGCCGGTCATCCTCGACCTGATGCGCCGCGGGTTCGTCACCGCCATCGCCGGAAACGGCTCAGTGCTCGTCCACGACGCGGAGATAGCGATGGTCGGATCAACCTCCGAAGACGTTGATGCCACGTTGGGCGCGGGCGCGTTTGGTGGTGCGGAAGAAACGGGAAGACTCTTGAATGGCGCAGCGCGAGAGGGTGCGCGCGAAGGATTGGGTTTGGGCGAAGCGCTGGGCCGCGCGTTGCTGGCGCTGAAACCGAGACACGAGAATCTTTCCCTGCTCTGTGCCGCCTACAAAGCGCGGCTACCGTTCACGGCGCATGTGACCATTGGCGGCGACATCGCACACTTTCACAAGACTGTCGATGGCGCGGCGCTGGGTGCTACGTCGCACACCGATTTTCGCTTGCTCGCTGAGATTGTGAGGCGAATGGATGGCGGCGGCGTCTATCTCAACATCGGTTCAGCCGTGACCATGCCGGAAGTTTTTCTCAAGTGCGTGACGCTGGTCCGCAACCTCGGTCATTCGTTGAACGACCTTACGACGGCAAACTTTGATTTCATCCAGTCGTATCGGCCGCTGACGAATGTCGTTCATCGCCCCAACGCGGACGGCGCGGGTCGCGGCTTTGCCATCACCGGCCATCATGAATTGACAATTCCGCTGCTGGCGGCTGAACTCATCTGCGGATCAAGATCAGCGCCGCCTCGCTGATTAATTTAAGTCCGGCCAGGACCAACACGACCGAAAGCCATCGCCTGATGCCTGCGATCGGCAACACTCGCGTCCCCAACTCAGTTCCAACCCATCCGCCGATCAGGGCAGCGGGCGCCCAGTACGTTATGTCATTGGAAACGAAAGACACCGCCGACACATGACCGAGCAAACCGGCGACTGAGTTGACCAGAATGAATGCGGCCGCCACGCCCGAAGTCTCTTTCGTCGTCGTCCAATGCATCAGCAGTAACACCGGACTGAGAAAGATGCCGCCGCCGACGCCGGTCAAGCCCGAGAGCAAACCAAGCACCGCGCCTAAACACAACGCGATCCAGATCGGGACCACCGTGGCGTCTTCGTTCTCGGCGGCCACTCTGGCGCTGAAAAACAGTCGCACCGCGCTGTACAGGAGCACGACGCCGACAATTGATTTGTAAATTAAGTCGGGCAAAGCAAGACTGCCCCCGATGAACGACGCTGGAATTGAAGCCACTGCCAAAGGCCAGAAGGTGCGCCAGGAAAAAAATCCGGCGCGATAAAAACGAATGCTCCCGATGAGGGCGACGATAATATTCAGCGTCAGGGCCGTCGGCTTCATCACGATTGGGGCCACGCCAAAGAGAGCCATGGCCGCGAGATAGCCGGAGGCGCCCGCGTGCCCAACCGTCGAATAAAGCAGGGCCACGACGAAAATGAGGGCCGCTATCGCCAGCGCGATTATGGTGCCAGTGTCCAAAGTCGATTAACCGCAACGCGGGATTAGAAGAAACGCGGCGATGAAAACATAGCGCAGACCGTAAAGTCCAGTCTGCGCCGTCGCTTTTGCCTGGCGTCACCGCGAGTTGAAATCCACAACTCAATCGTTCATATTTCAATCAGGGAGAATTAGCTTTCGATCAAGAGAGATGGACAAGATCAAGACGGAATATTTCCGACGGCTCTTGTTGGCTGAGTTGCGTCGTCACGCGCGCCTGATCGGCGACGATCAGGCGGCGGCCATCGACGCCGCGGATGATGGCGCGAAGGAAAGCGCCGACTTGTCTTTACGAGATGTGATTGAAGAGCTCGCTTTGAAACTCGGCGAGCGGGAATCGCAGATGGTGGCGGACATCGATCAGGCTTTGATGCGGCTGGACGAAGGAAGCTATGGACTGTGCGTGCGCTGCGGCAAAACGATTGACGAACGCCGGCTTGAGGCCGTTCCCACAGCTCGTTATGACGCTGCCTGCCAGGCCGC
>DATGVD010000558.1:0-6844 GCA_035300785.1 Pyrinomonadaceae bacterium
CTGGAGGAACCGGCACCTGCCCATCTCCCCCGTCCAGAACGAAATACTGACCACCGAGCTTCCAAACGTAAGTATCTGCCCAGCCAAGGCTGATGCCCTGATTTCCGACAATAGCTGGTTCTGTCGCCGTGGCGGGTGCACCACAAGACAGATAGTTGCGATCGTTACTCGCCGGGCCCGGGAAGGCTTGATATTTCTCGACATCAATCATGCAAAAGCCACGTTTGGCCGCGCGCCAGACGAAGCCGGTTGCCGGATCAATCAACTCGTAGAGAGTGTAGTGACGAAAATGAAAGTGCCGGTGGCAGGTTGCATACTCATATAGCCCATCACCTGCGGCGATGTGTGCATTTGGATCACCGAGGTTTACATCAGCGGTACCGATGTTCGGCGTAGAAACGGTGAAACGCAAGAGCGTATGTTCGCCGGGGGTAACGCCGCCTTCCTGAACGCTACAGAAGTTCGCGGGCAGGTTTTCAACGCGTACGACCCAGTTCTGCAAGAGCCGCTTTTGATCGACAATCAGGTCAGGCTGACCTGCGGCTGCGGTAGAGCCTTTAGCCTTGTGAAAGGTAAGAGTTATTCCGAAAGCCAAAAGAATCGTAGCTGAGAGAGTGATCCACTTTTTCATTTTGTGCCTCCTTCTAGTCACCTTGAGCGAGTTGAGATTTCAGTAACAAAGACTTTTGGGGGGCACAAGTAAATACCGGCGCCTGGAAAATGTCAATATGAAATTGTTTCGGGTGGCGTTGCGGTTAGCGAGAGTCAACCCGGTCGCATCCACCACCCCAAGCGGGCTGCCCGCTTGGGGACCCCGGTCCGCTCCCGGTACTGACTCCATGACGTCAGAGTGCAGGAAAACCAGCGCCGAAGCAGGCCTTAATGACGCAGCGCTTTGAGCCCGGCTTTGTCTTTATTCTGTAAAGCTTCTTCCAGCGCTTGCCACTCGTGATGGCCGCGCGAAAGTTTGTAGAAGTCGCCGTCCTCATCAGCTTTCAAACTGTCCAACATCTCGTGCGCCTTGCCGTTGTCGATTGCTTTTTCTCCGGCTAGCGCCAGCGCGCCAAAGGCTTCGTGATGACTGGTGATCCCTTTTATGGATAGTTTGGCCTGTTCATACGCGAAACGGTAGTCGCGCGGGTATTTCTTTTCCGCCTCATTGAGCGAAGCGATGATTGCGCTGCTTTCGGAAGGCTTGGCACTGATTCGTCTTTCCCGCAGCCGTTTCCATTCTTCTTCGGCTCCTCCGCTTGTGGCGATTGGCGCGGAGGTGGTCGGCGCCGACGAAGCTGTCGACGCGGAAGACGAAGAAGAGTCCGCTACTGCCGGAGCGTTAGTCGAAGCAGCCTGAGGAGGAGATTGCGCAACTGCGGCGCGGTGCGTCCACCAGTACCAGCCGCCAAGTCCAAGCACGCCAAAGAACACCAGCAACAATAACCCGACGAGCAAGAGATGATGTCGCTGCCACTCCGGCGACGCAGTTCGCCCCGATTCACCGTACGCTGCCAGCATCGTCAGCGTGGGAGGAGCTTTGCCATTCCCGGATCGCGGATGAGCAGCCGGTATCGGAACGGCAATCGTAGTTCTTGGTACCAGGTCTTGCGGAGCCGGGGTCGCAGTGGTTTCGTCGTTGTCTTCAAACAGATCGGGGGCCGCATACCACTCTGGCGGCGCAACCTTTCCCGGTCGTTGCTCAAGTGCGGGCGCCGGCGTCGTTTGTGAAGTTGGAATAGCAGGGCTTGCAGCTGCCGTTATTTCGCGGAACTCCGGGGCCTCGGATGGAATGGCCTGGCTGGTTGGGACCTCTGGCGAGAGCCCTCTACCGCAGTTTGTGCAAAACGTCCATTTCGATTCCACCAGTTCGCCACAACCATGACAAGTAAGGGAATGACTTAGCGCTCCGCCACAGGATCCGCAGAACCGATAAGAATCGGGAAAATCCAGATTGCATTCTTGACAGTGCTTCATGACGTCTCCTTTGTTCATTGCCACGGAGCACCCTGCCGAGGTTCGCCTTTACCCCATATCGACGATGCTACGCACCAGATCGGGGCGCGCCCGAGGGGCGTCAGAGTCTCGCGCGCCGCAGTCGCAGCGCGTTGCCAATGACTGAAACTGAGCTGAAACTCATGGCTGCGGCAGCGATCATCGGACTCAGCAGGATGCCGAAAACCGGATAGAGAGCACCAGCAGCAATCGGCACGCCAAGCGCGTTGTAGACGAAGGCCCAGAACAGATTTTGTTTGATATTGCGCATGGTGGCCCGGCTCAAGCGCCGGGCCCGGAGGATGCCGCGCAGATCGCCCTTCACCAAAGTCACGCCGGCGCTCTTCATCGCCACATCGGTTCCGGTGCCCATAGCTATCCCAACCTCAGCCTGGGCCAATGCGGGAGCATCGTTGATACCGTCGCCCGCCATCGCCACCACGCGCCCTTCGGTTTGAAATCGCTTCACCGCCTGCGCCTTTTGATCGGGCAGAACTTCGGCCACCACTTCGTCGATATTGAGCTTCTTAGCCACAGCTTCAGCGGTGGTACGACTGTCGCCCGTGAGCATCACGATGCGAATCCCTTCCTGGTGTAACTGGCGAATCGCTTCGGGGGTGGTGCTCTTGATTGGATCGGCGACGCCGACCAGCCCCGCGACCCGGCCGTCAACGGCGACGAACATCACGGTCTGGCCATCGGCTCGCAGCGCCTCTGCCTTCGTCAGCAAATCGCCGGCGTCTATCTGAAGTTCATCCAGCAACGCGCGATTGCCGAGCGCTACCAAGTGCCCGTCAACCTGGCCGCGTACTCCTTTGCCGGTAATCGAATCGAACGATTCCACTTTTGTTAACTCAACACCGCGCTCCCCGGCGCCGCCGACAATTGCGGCAGCCAGCGGATGCTCGCTGGCGCGCTCGAGACTCGCCGCCAATCTTAAAAGCTTCTGTTCATCCCAACCGTCTGTTGGTGTGATTGAGACTAACTTTGGTTTGCCTTCGGTGAGCGTGCCCGTCTTGTCAACGACCAGAGTGTTGACCTGGCGCATCGCCTCAATCGCTTCCGCGTTTTTGAAGAGTAAGCCCGCGTTGGCGCCTTTGCCCATCGCTACCATGGTCGACATGGGCGTCGCCAGGCCAAGCGCGCACGGACAGGCGATGATCAAAACTGCGACCGCATTGATCAGCGCATGAGCCAGACGCGGCTGTGGGCCCATTATCGCCCATAGCGCAAACGTGATTATCGCGGCCGTGATAACTATCGGGACAAAATAACCGGCGACCACATCAGCGAGTTTTTGAATCGGGGCGCGACTCCGTTGCGCTTCCGCGACCATCTGTACGATTTGAGCGAGCAAGGTTTCCGCGCCGACGCGTTCGGCTCGCATTACGAAAGAGCCGGTGCCATTGATGGTCGCGCCGATCACGCGATCGGCGGCGCGCTTTGCCACCGGAATCGCTTCGCCGGTCACCATTGATTCATCGATGGCGCTCGCCCCTTCGATCACGGTTCCATCGACCGGAACTTTCTCCCCGGGACGCACACGCAGACGATCGCCGGCCTTCAGTTGATCCAGCGGAATGTCTTCTTCTGCGCCGTCTTCGCGAACGCGGCGGGCCGTCTTCGGCGCGAGGCCGAGCAAGGCCTTGATCGCTGCGCCAGTACGGCTACGGGCTTTCAATTCCAAAACCTGGCCGAGCAAAACGAGCGTGGTGATCACGGCGGCGGCTTCGAAATAGACCGGCACCACGCCGGCTTCGCGAAACGACTCCGGGAAAATTCCCGGAAGGAATTTAGCTGTGACGCTGTAAAAATAAGCGACGGCGACTCCCAACCCGATCAGCGTGAACATGTTCAGGCTGCGATTGACAATCGATTGCCAAGCGCGCACAAAAAACGGCCAGCCGCCCCACAACACGGTCGGCGTCGTGAGCAGGAACTCGATCCAACTCAGAGTTTGCTTTGACGCAATGCGCTCGACGGAACGTCCCGGCAAAGAATCGCTCATCGCTATGATCAAGAGCGGCGCGGTCAGCACGACGCCGACCCAAAAGCGTCGCGTCATGGCGACGAGCTCAGGATTCTCTTCGTCTGCAAGCGTGACGGTGCGAAGTTCGAGTGCCATGCCACAGATCGGACAAGCGCCGGGTTGGTCGCGAACAATCTGCGGATGCATCGGGCAGGTGTATTCCGTTTGCGTCATTTCAAAAATCGATCGAACCACGAGAGCGTCCGCTCCAGGGCATCGACGCGGTGGCGCGGCTCGCGCAGTCCGTGGCCTTCGCGCGGATAACGAACCAGCACCGTTTCCACGCCGCGGCGCTTCAAAGCCATGTACATTTCCTCGGCCTGCGTGATGTGGACGTCGTTGTCAGACTCTCCGTGAATAAACATCGTGGGCGTTTGCGCTGCCCGCGCGTAACGCAGCGGCGACCAGCGCCAGAGCTGGTCATAATTGTCCCAGGGAAAGCTGCCGAACTCCGCGTGGATCAGATCCTGATAAAGCGACGTCGAATAAAAGCTGATCAGATTGCTGACACTGGCGACGGAGACTGCGGCCTTGAAGCGCGGTGTCTGCGTGATGATCCAGTTGGTCATGAACCCGCCGTAACTGCCGCCGGTCACGCCCAGGCGATCCGCATCGATCCACGCGTAACGCTTCAGCGCATCATCGACTCCGGCCATCAGGTCACGATAATCGCCGCCGCCCCATTCGTTCAACGTGCCGTCGGAAAACTTCTGGCCGTAACCGTTCGATCCGCGCGGATTCAAATAGAGAACGGCGTAACCGTCCATCGCGTAAGCCTGGAGCGTCGGGTTGAACGCATAGCCATACATTCCGTGCGGCCCGCCGTGAATGCTGAGAATCATCGGATACTTGCGATCCTCGCGGAAGCCAAAGGGTTTCATAAGCCAGCCCTGGATCTCCGCACCATCAAAGCTCCTGGAGCGGATCTCTTCCGGCTCCGCGAAGGATCGGAAGCGCACGTCGTTATGTTGAGTTACCGGCCACGTTGGGCCCGGCACGCCAGGGAAGATGAGCCATACCTCGGCCGGCCTGGTCGCCCGGCTCATCGTGTAAGCTACAACCGATCTGGATAGTCCGGCTCTTTTTCCAATGCTAAAGCCGGTGATCTGAAACGGAAATTCGAGTCTCAGATTCGTCGCCAGCGGAATGATATCGTTTGGGGCATCTCGGTCCAGCACGGCCGCACGTATTTCCTTTCCCGCGAGACCGACTTGCTGCAGCAGCGTCCTTCCGCGATCGTTGGCGAGAAACAGGATGCTCCTGCCATCAGGTTCCCAGCGCGGACTGCGCGCGCGGCGATCAAGCTCTGCGGTCAGATCACGTCCCGCGTTACCGGCGGCATCGGTAATCCAGACGTGCGTGTCCTCTGCCACGCTATCGATCGTCGTCACTTCGCGTTTGGTCGCCGTGTAGGCGATCCATTTGCCGTCGGGCGACCAGGTGGGCTCGTACTCGCAGCCTTTCGTATTTGTGAGCTGGCGCACCTGTCCGCGCAAATCCACGGCGAAGATATCCGAGTTGTTGTTGGCATCAGGATCGAGTTCGTGATTTGAGACGAAAGCGATTTCGTCGCCCCGCGGACTGAAACTCAGCGCGTGATCGTAGAAAGGGCCAGTAGTTAACTGTCGCGGCGTGGGGTCATCGACGTCGACGATCCAGATGTGTGTCCGCAGATTGTCGGAAAACGCCGTGCGTGACTTGTACTGAATGCGATCGATCACCATTGGATCGGTTTGGCTGTCTCCATAGTGCTTGTCGAAGGCTGGGTCTACTGAGGCCGAGATGTAAGCGATGCTCTTCGAGTCGGGCGACCAGGCGAAAGGTTCGCCCGCGTAAGTGATGAAGAAGTTCGTCTCAGAGATCCCGGCCACGAACCGGGGGCGACTGCCGTCGATCGAAACGACCCAGATACCGTGACGATTATCGATTGTGGCCAGAAAAGCTATGCGCTTGCCATCAGGCGACCAGCGCGGATTCGTTGCTTGCCAGCCGGGCGGCAAGAGCGGACTCGGAGAAAATGCTGGCGGAATGCGCTCGCGGCGCTGTTCTGGTTGACGACTGGTGGGCGTGTCTGACGAGTTATCAACCCGGACGATCCACAGCGTCGTTACATTCGCGTTGCGATCGACGGTCGTCACGGTGTAGACGACGCGCTCGCCATCGGGTGAAATCTGCGGGTCGCCAACGTTCGCGATACGCAGAATGTCAGCCGCCGCCATGACGCGGCGGGTTGGCTGGGCTTGTACGGCGGAGGTAAGCAAAGCGAGACAGAGCGCGGCGGCAAGTTGAGAATGTCTTTTCATAAGATTGGGTTCTTTCGCTGGGGTAGTGGAAACTTCACGCTTCGCCAGATCGCGCGCCCAATACTCCGACTATGATGGCTACTTGCTGCGCCCGCCCCTTGTGGTGCGCTTCGGTAATGCAAGGACTGGAATCAGTTGCCCCTTGCGACGTCGAGTCGTGCAGCGAACAATACACTTCCCTCCGCCTAGTAACTTTTGCACTGCGACTGCGGCCTTGCGTCTCTTGAAGAGTGTACCGTGCGCCGGATCATTCATCACGTACACATCATCAGTAACGTTGTAGTACAACCGGAACTTCGGGCCAAACCCACCCTCAATGAGATAGCGCACAGGGTCTCTAGTATCGGCTATCCGGCGATCCAACTCGCGAAGCTGCGCCGTAGTAAGCTCGAAATCGTCGTCATCAACGCTCTCCTTCGCGCGGAGATTGCGTTTGGCTTTCGGCTTTCGTAGCTGAGTTTTTCTTCCAGGTTTCTTCAATGTGAACCTCCGTGCTGGGTCCGTTGGTCCTTACGTCCATTGCGCA
>DATGVD010000559.1:0-4646 GCA_035300785.1 Pyrinomonadaceae bacterium
AAGAAAAAATACTGGCGCAGCTGCGCGGGGTGATGCGCGAACGAACCAGTATCATCGTTTCGCATCGCATCTCGACCGTGCGCGACGCCGATTTGATTTGCGTCCTTAACGAAGGCCGGATCATTGAGCAGGGCACGCACAACGAGCTGCTGGCGCGTGGCGGCGAGTATGCGGATCTTTACGAGCGACAGTTGTTGGAAGAGGAGCTGGCGGCGACGTAGCCGGTGCCAAGGCTCAAGGAATTAACCATGCAACCGATCGATCCAAACCAACCGAACATCCTTTTGCGCTATCGCACCCTTATCACCTTGTGGTTCGCCATGTTTATGTCGTTGGTCATGTACCTGGTCTTCATCCATTTTGCCGCAGCCACGGCAACTGCCAACCAGAGGTTAAGTCTGGTGCTAATTTGCTTCAGCCTGGTGCCGGTGTCGTTATCGTTCCTGCTGAAGCCGATAATGCTGGCCAGGGCGGTTGAGAGACAAAGAATCGAGTCGGTGCAACCCGCATACGTCGTTGCCTGGGCCTTGTGCGAGGTTTCCGCGCTATTAGGTTTGCTGGATCACTTTACCACCGGCTCAAACTATTACTACTTTGCCTTCGCGATAGCCGGCTTGGGAATACTGCTGCACTTTCCGCAAAGAAAGCACCTGCTGGCCGCGTCTTAGCGGCAGTTTTGAGGGATTTGAGATCTGAGATCGCAGAATGTCCACCGCTGTCAAACAGTTTCACGAAGAAGAAGCCATTGGCAAGACCTATGACTTTCAGGTCGCGCGACGTTTGTTGCGTTATCTGAAACCGTACGTGCGATTGTTGATACCGGCACTGGTGTTTACCCTGCTGCTGAATCTGCTCGGCACTCTGCAACCAAAGTTCACTCAATATGCCATCGACTGGTACATCCTGCCGCGCAAGACGCGGGGCATTACGCTGTTTGCGCTCGTCTACGTCGGGGTGCAGCTCGGCCGTTTCGTCTTTTCCTATTTTCAATCAGTGCTCCTTAACAGCGTCGGCCAGTACGTGATGTTCGATCTGCGCCGCGAGCTCTACAACAAGCTCCAGCATCAGGAAGTCGCTTATTACGATCGGAATCCGGTCGGGCGCATCATGACGCGTCTGACGGCGGATGTGGACGCGCTAAACGAACTGTTTACTTCCGGGGTCACGGACTTACTGGGCGACCTGGTGATGATTGTAGCAATCATCGCGGTGATAGTCTGGATGGACGCGCGCCTGACGCTGGTGACGCTGCTGACCGTGCCCATGCTTTTCGCCGCGACCACCTGGTTTCGCAAAGGCGCGCGCAAGGGCTATGAGATGGTGCGCACCCGCATCGCGCGCATCTTTGCCTTTCTGCAGGAGCACTTCTCGGGCGCGCAGACGGTGCAGATTTTCAATGCGGAAGAGAAATCGCTGCGCCGCTTTGCCGGCATCAACGACGACCACCGCAAAGCAAACATCGACACAATCTATTATTACGCGGTGTTTTTTCCGTTGGTGGATTTCATCGGCGCCATCGGCGTTGCCCTCGTTATCTGGTACGGCGGCTATCGCGTGATGCAACATGCGCTGAGTCTCGGCGCGCTGGTCGCCTTCATTCAGTATTCGGGATTCCTGTTTCAGCCGATTCGGGACATCTCGGACAAATATAATGTGCTGCAGGGCGCGGTGGTGGCGTCGCATCGCATCTTCAAAGCGCTGGATCTTCCGATTCAGATCACGACGCCGGCGCAACCGCTCAAACGCGGACGCGCTGAAGGTCGTATCGAATTTCAGAACGTTTGGTTTGCTTACAATTCAGAAGAATGGGTTTTGAAGGACATTTCGTTCATTGTCGAGCCCGGAGAATCGGTCGCCCTGGTCGGTCACACCGGCTCAGGAAAGACTACGATCACGAATCTCCTGATGCGCTTTTACGACGTGCAGAAGGGCCGGATTCTGCTGGACGGCGTCGATGTGCGCGACTGGGATTTGCAGTCGCTGCGCGAGAACTTCGCCGTGGTCCTGCAGGAGATTTTTCTTTTCAGCGGCTCGGTCGCCGGCAATATCCGTCTGGGGCGTGAAGACATCTCGGACGAGCGCGTACGCTGGGCGGCCACGGAAGTGCGCGCCGATCGGTTTATTCAACACCTGCCGCACACGTACGAATCGGAAGTGCGCGAGCGCGGCGCCGGGCTATCTGTTGGGCAGAAACAGTTGATTTCTTTCGCGCGCGCGCTGGCCTTCGATCCGGCGCTGCTGATTCTGGACGAAGCGACCAGCTCGATCGACACCGAGACTGAGCAACTTATTCAGCAGGCAATCGAGCGGGTGATGCGCAGCCGTACCTCGCTGGTCGTCGCGCATCGTCTCTCTACGATTCAGCGGGCCGACAACATCATCGTGCTGCACCACGGCGAAATTCGGGAGCAGGGAACGCATCAGGATCTGCTCGGCTTGCACGGCCTGTATTGGAAGCTTTACAAGTTGCAGTACGCTGATCCTTCGCGGGCGCAAGTCGCCGCGACGAAGGAGGAAGAAGAGGAGCAAGTGTCGTATCGTCCGGTGCGCCGCGTGCAATT
Organism: Pyrinomonadaceae bacterium; assembly: GCA_035300785.1. Taxonomy (GTDB): domain Bacteria; phylum Acidobacteriota; class Blastocatellia; order Pyrinomonadales; family Pyrinomonadaceae; genus UBA11740. Next base: position 2,562 of record DATGVD010000559.1, read on the forward strand.
CAGTGAGTAGCCATGGACCTGGAAAACCAAGCGCTGATTGAAGCCCGCCATGCCAGGGTTGATCTGGCGGTTGCTGATTTCAATCACAAATTTTGGGACCGCGCGCAGCCCATTCACCTCACGCGCTACTGGTCTGGAGAAGATGCTCCTGCCAGCCGCACCGCCGAAGCGCGGATCCTCTGGTCGAGCAAAGCCCTGCACATACGCTTTGTCTGCAATCAGGCCGAGCCGCTGATTGTCAGCGCAACTCCGCAAACTGCAAAGAAAACGATGGGGCTTTGGGATCGCGACGTCTGCGAGATTTTCATCGCGCCCGACGAACACGGGGTCGAGCGCTATCTGGAATTCGAAGCCGCGCCGAACGGCGAGTGGCTCGACGTAGCGATTCATTGGACGCCCGAGAACCGCGAGTCAGATTGGGAGTTTCATTCGCACATGACAACGGCGGCGCATGTCGACCGGGATCGGATAACAATTGCCATGCGCATTCCCTGGAACCACTGGATTCACGAACCACAAACCGGCGAGCGTTGGCGCGTCAACCTGTTTCGTTGTGTTGGCTCTGATCCCGACCGCGGCTATCTGGCGTGGCAACCTACGCGCACGCCGAAGCCAAACTTTCATGTGCCGCAGGTATTTGGCTGGCTGGTATTCAAGTAACGCGCCGGCTCACAAGTTTCCCTGCAGACCTTGCGCGATGAAACTCAGATAGAGCCTGCGATCCTCGTCGCTGATTTGAACGATCCGCACACCGATCAAATAACCACAGCCCAGTTCCGCCTCCTCGAGTCTTTCATAATGCGTCGGAGTGACCAGCATTGAAATTGGACCACCCGGCAGTTCGAGTTTCATTTGGAGGTCGTGTCCTTCGGTGGCTAGATGGTGGCCGTCAAGATGAACTTGCGAAACGTTCAGGGCGAGGCCATTCTGGCTGATATCTCGCGTGTGCCCTTTGAGCAGGCGCTCATGCTGACCCGGGCCGTTGCCGTTCGCCTTCCGACCAACCGAGATTGAGAACAACAAGCGAACTCGAAGGCGCGGCGAACTCCTGCGGTCCTTAACGAACATCCGTACCCTGGACACTACTGAACGGATCAATTCCGGCATGAGTTGGCCTCTTTCGTGTGAGAGAAGAGTCGTAAACGAGTCGATTGAGGGGAAAAGGCAAAAGGAACGCAATCGGCGTCCGATCCGTATTCTAGCCGTTTGGTGGCGATCAGAGCAATAACGAAGTTGAATGCGGGACAGCCATTTATGGGCAATAATTCGGCTGACGCCGTAAAGCCTATCACTTCGGTGAGTTCAGCGGCTTACCGCCGTTGTCAATCTTGGCTATTTTCCCGATTTGGTCCATCCAGAACGAAAGCTTGCCCGTGTGACCGTAGCGCGTGGGCTCGGCCCCCGCGACGAAGCTCTTGCTGTCCGTCGCGATAGTGAGGCGAAAACTGTAACCGGTTGACTTCGGATCGACGACATCATCGGACATCAAACCGGCGCCGACCAGCGCTTTCAGGTCCCCAAATGCGCCGTTGTGGGCCAGGGCAAAGATGGCTTCGAGCCCTACGAGGTTTTTCAAGAAATCTTCAATGGCGTTCTGATTCACGTCGATCACCGCATCGAGGAAGTACCGGCGTCCGGCCTTGATCACAATCGCCTGATTCGCCTCGTCACCAACGATCCAGGCGCCGCCGGAATTGATCAGGGTGACCGGCTGAGAGGTGACCTGCGGCGAGCTTTCGGTCGGGGGCAGCTTAACAAAAACCTTTGCGGCTTTGCCTTCGATTTGTTCGCTGGTGATTTCAACCTGCTCGGGAATGTGCGCGGCCTGCTCTTCAAAAGTTGAACGCAGGTCTTCCATTTCTTCGGCAGTCAAACTTTCGACCGCCGGCTTGTAAATCGTCATCGACCACGCATCTTTGAACCGATGCTCGCGCATGGCTTTGTAGAATTCGCGCACCACGTCGGAAGGTGTACGCTGAGCGGTCTGCGCCGACACTCCCTGCGCGGATCCAATCAGCGCGACCGAGAGTAAAGTTATCGAAAGAAGAGTGTAGCGAGTGATAAGTCTTAAATGAAACATCTATC
>DATGVD010000560.1:0-4297 GCA_035300785.1 Pyrinomonadaceae bacterium
GACGCCGTGAAGCTTGCGCGAGGACTGCGAGCCGCTCTCGATAAAGTGAATGTAGCAAAGAGCTGAGAGCGTATTCGTAACCTGGAGGAGTAAGCGCTCGTCTTTTAGAGACGAGACTTCTTACAATGGGTCGCAGTCTGATCGATGCGTTGCGAACGATCGCTATGAAGCACATCTACTGGCTCTTGCTTATTCTGTTTGTGTCATCTTCCGCATTGGCGCAAACCGGCTCACTGCGCGGTCAGGTCACTGATCAGAACGGTGGTTAGACCTCTGAGAACTCGCGCCTCCAGATCAGAATTGGAGCGGCCAACAGCATGCCGAAGAAAAGGAAGATCAGAACCAGGGGTTTCGTGGGAACCCGTAGGTAGCCGATAACGCCCAGGAACGCTATGAAAATCCCGATGGCTTTGGTTACGCGGCCAGCCTCGCGGCTTCCCGCGCGGAGTCCGGGCAGCAACAGAAGCACGATGAGCCCGAGCAAACTCATAACCAGGCCTGAGAAGACCGCATTAAACAGGACAGGGTCGCCAAGGCGCGCAGCGATCTCGCCCCGCGCCAGCGCCCGCCGCAACCCGGAGAAATTGACCACGCTGTGAACGATTCCGATCAAGAGCAGAAACAAAGCGGAGGGAATCGTGCTGAAGTTCGAAATGGTTCTTCGCTTCATGCTTTTATCCTCATGTGGACAGAACAGCTTGCTCACTAGTTGTTAGACAGCTGTTGGCAAGAAGAATCTAACTCCTTCATTACTCTCCGTGCTTGCCACAAATGTCTCCGCTCGTGCGCCGCATTGAAGGCCAGCTCTTGCCCGAGACTCAATCTAAACCACCGGCTCGCCGCGTTACTCACTTTTGTCTTCGACAAATCTATTCCATTTGCTTCCTCGATACATGCCAGGAATTCCTCTTGCAAATCATAGAGGCTTGCTACGAGTTCAGCATGAGACTGACGTGCTGACGGCAAATAGGCCTTCGGAGATTTGAACGTCATTCTTGGCGGAGGCTCCATCTGCCGCACAAACCACTTCTCGATCAGTCCATATCGAAATGGGCCCGGACTAAATAAACCCTTTGACCGAGCCTCATTAATTGCGTGATGAATATTTAAGAGCGAGCTGCGGCCGGTAACTACAAGGTGGTCTATGCATTGCGCCATAGACCATCGGTCACTGGCTGGTCGCCAGTTGAATTGGAGCTCATTCAGATCGCCGAGCAGACTCTCTGCATCGGTCTTGATTGATTCGAACTGCCGACGATAGTTCTGTAGATCCTCAACCAACATCGATTGGGGCCGGTCCTCCATTGCATTGTTTGTTACGGCACTGTGGAAACCGGTTTTTTACCGGTGCATATGTAATAAGATCCAAACAGTAGCTCCTCCATTTTGAATTGCTCAGTCAGTTCAGCAAGTTCTTTCCAAGGTTGTATAAATGGATTGCCTAGTACAGTTCGCCGCATTATCCATACGCTACAAGGTAGAAATAATCTGCCACGAATCCCCGGCGGCAGCTTTGCGTCCATGATCACCAGGTTCCTGCCAACCTGTAGCTGGTTCCAGACATGAAGCAATACTTCTTTGTGGTGAGGTATCGTTGCGTATGAAAGGCTGAAGATCACTCCACTTACGGCCTCTGGCACGGTATAGCTGCTCGCATCACTATGGATCAAGGTAACATTCTTCCATTTTCGCTTTGTGCATAATTGTCTGGCTTTCGAGAGCATCCCTTCGGACAGGTCCACACCAAAGATGTGTCCTTCGAGTCCAACTGCTTCACGCAGGAAACGAAGGTTCCTGCCGGTTCCACATCCGATCTCAAGGACACTATCGCCGGGGCTGAGCTGGAGGCGATCAACCGCTTTCCTGCGAATGCCCGGTGGCAGTAAGAAAAGCAGTTCGAACAACGGGAAGAAGCCGGCGATATGGTTGTATCTTTGACGGACGAGGGAAGGTTCGTAGTCAATCCACTCGGTGAGTTGCATCGCTTGATCTCCCGGAATTCTGTGCCGTTCATCTCTAACTGGTGATCGTCATCAGTGAACCTGCGTCTCTTCAAATATTTTCTTAACAATCTGGCTCGTTGGCACTCGCGCCTTCAACCGGTGCAGCGTTTGATACAACCCCATCTCTGCGCGCCCCATAAAAATGAACTCAGTTATCACGCCTTTGGTGCGAAACAGGTTCTTCGATTCCCGCAGAAAGTCTCGCAGGAATATGGCGTCGCTGAAATCAAAGAGCTGATCCTTGTCCGGCTTTGGCGGGTAAACCTTGCGATAGAAATTCTCCGCGAAATTGATGAGCGCCCGGCGAGCGCCCGGCAGTAACTTCTCACCGACCTGTTCGTAATAGGTTTCGAGCAACCGGCGAAAGTGCGCCGAGCCGGTCGAGCCGGGATAAAGACAGACGCTTCGCAGGTAGGCGGCAGCTTCGTGGCTGAGATACTTTACGCAGCCGAAGTCCACCAGTGAGATACCCGCGTCATCGTTGAAGAGATAGTTGCCCCAGTGAGGATCAGCATGAAGAGCTTCGACCTCATACACCTGAAAATGGAAAAGCTCGAAAAGATGCGCGCCCATTTGATTCCGAACTTTTTGCGAAGGACGCTGCGCGAGAAAATCTTCGAGGTGCCGGCCGGTCATTAGCGACATCGTCAATACTTTGTCGGAAGAGTACTCGCGAAAAACGCGCGGGGCCTTGACGAAAGAAAGCGGCGCCAGGCGGTCGGCGAGGAACTCGATATTGTCAGCTTCACGCAGGTAGTCCGTTTCCGCGACGATTTGCTCTTCAATCTCGTCGATCGCCGATTTTCGTATATGACCCGACGCTTGCGCCGGTTTAGAGAAGGTGCGAAACAATGAAAAGTCGTTTTCGATCGCCCGCCGGATGCCCGGATACTGAATCTTCACGGCCACGTGTCTGCCCTCGCGAGTGATGGCGTGATGCACCTGGCCGAGCGACGCCGCGGCAAACGGCTTGGATGTGAACTCCTTGAAGATCTCTTCGGGCTCGCGCCCCAGGCTTCCTTTCACCTGGGCGCGGACCAGCGAAGGATGCATGCCCGGCGCTTCCATTTGCAGCGTTGCCAACTCGGCGAGAATTTCATCCGGTAGAACTCCTGTTTGCAAGCTCAACATCTGGCCGAGCTTCATTGCCGGTCCGCGCAACGCCTGCATCTCGTCGGCCATTCTCCGAGCTGCACGCACGTGCGTGGATTTCAATTTGAGCTTGCCCTTTGCTTCGCCCAGAAATACTCGCTGCAATAGATACCCGAAATAACTGCCGGCAATGCCCGCTCCCATCGAAGCCATGCTGAACGCCCGCCCAGTAGCAGTGTTCTTCTGAGAAGACATCTATAGTTTTCCCTGCTTGAGCACCGAGACTCCTATGCTCAATGACCGATCCAGAAACGCCAGTGTGTTCTGCTTGCCGGGCGACGAATCGTGCAACCAGTAGAGCAGCGCGCCGAGGTAGTAAATCCAGAAGACTTCCGGCGCCAGAAAAGTGAGCGGACTGTGTCGATGTTTCGGCATCGACTCGTCGAGAAGCTCCTGAACGAAGCCGACGTAACGGTGTCGAAGCTCCTGCGCCCGGTGGCTGAAAATGCCCAGCGGCGAAGCCGGCTTCAGCGCATGAATAAAGGCGGCGCCGATAAACTTTTCGTATGGGGCGAGAAACTCGAGTTGGCTATGCACGAGGGCGAAGAGCCTTTCCTCGAGGGGGGCTTTTCGGAGACGAGGGTTATCGCGTACCGCTGCAATCGCCTGGTCCACCTCCTGCTCGAAGAAATGCAGTGCGATGTCTTCCTTGGTCCTGAAATAATTGAAGACAGTGCCTTCGGCGATCCCAGCCTTGCGTGCTATGGCCTTAGTTGTCGTAGCGTCAAAACCCTTGGTCTGAAAGAGCGACAACGCGGCCGTCACAATTCGCTTTCGAATCGCCGCTTTGTTCTGTGCACGCCGCCCCTGAGGACGCGTCGCCGCGGCGGCTCGGCGCGTCGTTCGCTTGAGCGTAGCTTTCTTCTTGGTGGTCATCACGTAATTCGTGAGTGCGCTCATCAAATATATGAGTACACTCACCGACCTGTCAACTGGCTGGACTTGGTCGCTGATCTTTTCCATCAAGTCGGGCGGTTGCCTTGCTCAATGAGCTACGGTATAGAGCAGCCTTCGCGATGTCGACGCCCATGCCGCGCCCGGCGCCTGTGATAAACCAAACTTTACTCATGACTATCCTCCGTTATTTCTTCCCTATTGAAGCATGATATTCTTCGTCGCTGACCTTTTCCATCCAGTCGACT
>DATGVD010000561.1:0-3109 GCA_035300785.1 Pyrinomonadaceae bacterium
CTCAGGCTGCGGTGTACATACTCTTCGACGTGATCCGGCGGATAGGATTCGTCCAAAGTAGACTCTGGCCGCGCCGGCCACTGCTTATTCATCGGTGGGACCTTCGTCGCGGTGTAAAGCCGCTTGCCGCTATTGGCGCGCACACTTTGGCCGAGCAACTTTTCGCTGCGGCCTTCCCCGTAAGCGTATGCGGTGTCAAAGAAGTTGCAGCCATGATTGACCGCAGCTTGCAGGGACTCGAGCGACTGCTGATCATCTGAGTTTGACCAGCCACCGCCCATGCCCCACATGCCGTAACCGATCTCGCTTACCTGCCAGCCCGCGCGGCCGAATTGTCTGTGTCGCATGTGTTGAATAGTAAATTGAAAATGGTAAATAGAAAAACCTGAGTTACTTTCTCTTCTTAACTACAACGTCCTTCGCCGACTCAATGCACACCAGTTGCATCTCGCGCGGCTTGACGGGCGTGAACGGGCAGACCAGAAAGTCGCCGAAGATTTCGTTCTCTTCGTTTAATTGCTTCATCAAGTCTTCGGGAAGGTTGCGATACTCGGGCAAGCTGAAACGCTGCTCTGAGATTCCCATAACCCGTCGCGTACCAATGCGCCAAAGGCGAACGGCTGGAGCGCCGTTGTAGACAGACAAACGACCGTGCACGTTAAAGCACTTGCCGATGAACTGCGGATGTTCACGACACGATTTCAGCTCTAAGGCAGACGGAGACCGAGCCGAGACGCTCCCGCAGAGAACGAGAATCAATGATGCCGTTATGCGCGTGAACATGAACTCATTCCTTAATTCCGATATTACAGCCTTATGTTTTTCAAGCGCGCATTCTATCTGAGTTGATGAGGGCAAAGCCAGAGAACCCTAAGGCACTAAACCGGCTGTCTTAGCGCCGCCGCCGTGCCCGCAAGTACACCCGAACATCGTCGTTGCGCGGATTCACGATATAGACTGAGGCGCGTCCGTCGGTCAGCGTCTCGATCGTCGCGGGCGAAGCCAACGCGGTTAGATACCAGCCGGCCGGCAAGACGACCGTGTTGCGCAAGCGCCCGAAGCTTCGATCCCAAACCAGCTCTTCGGCGTCCGTGTAGTAGCTCTTTGGATCGGCGTAGGTTTCTTTCAAGCGAATCCTGTTTGTCTCTCCCGCTTTGATTGCGTGAGCAAGATGAGTGACGACGATTTCCGTGTCGTCTTTGACCGCCTCGCCGATTGGAAGTTTGCGCTCGGTTGCCTGCTTGCCGCTGATGATTTCCCACTTCAGCTTTTCGCCCGTGTCCAGATCGATGCTTTCCGGATCGGACACGTGGCTGCCCGCCCGCACTACGTTGAAATAAAATCGTTCACCGGCTTTGCGGACGGTGTAGTCGTGAGTGATACGAAAAGCGTGCGACTCAGGCGATTGCAACTCGTAGAGAATCTCGCGATCCTGATAGGCGCGTTCCGTGAGATTGGGTTGCGGATTTTGAGCAGTGCTAAGTCCGCCAAAGGAGCAGAGAAAACTGAATACGATCCACGAATTCACACTAAGCGACACCAGGAAACGTTCTTTTCGAGTTACTTCGTGTGATTTCGTGGATCGCATTTGCTGTTTATGGACGCCTCGGTTCTCAATCTTGATGAGCACAATTTCGAGGCATTACCCTACAGTTTCTTAGGTGTCGGTAATTTCCTCGCCTTTATGGTGACTTCAAGCTGCCCACCGCTGCCCGCATTAACGAATGCGAGCTTCAGGCGACCATCAGTTTCCATCAGCACTTGCGTTGCCACCGAACACGAAACGATTTCATAGCCGGCCGGCAGAACTATGCTGTCACGCGGTATCCCCAGCGGGCGCTTGAAAACGATCTGATCGCCTTCGGTGTAGTAACTCTTATCGTCTTTGTAAGTCTTGATGATTGCCAGACGATACTCACCGTTGACGGGAACCGGATGCGCCAGATAGACCTTGATGTAGTGCGCAGTCGGGCCGAAATTCTCGGCGGGTGAGTCAACTTTCGCTTGCGCTCCGGTGACGACTTCGAACTTCAAAGGCCGGTTCGTCGCCAGATCCATAACCGATTCATCCGACGCCTCGCTGCCTTCGCGAATTTGATTGAAGTGAAAGCGCGCGCCCACGCGCGTCTCTGTCACCTCGTAATAGATCTTGAACTGATGAGTTTCCGGCGCCAACAACTCGTAGCGCGTGTACGTGTCCCCAGTGATGAACTGCGCTTCCACCTGCGCTGGCGCCGCGCCGCACATCGCGATGATGCAAAGCGACGCAATCAGTTTAGGAATTAATATCGGTTTTTTGGAGCGCGGCGGCTTGACGCCGCTTTGGAAGTCCGCCTCGCTGGCTGCACGGATCGGAAAATTGTTAATCATAAATTCTCAGTCGATCGGAATTCGAACAAAGACTTCCAAAGCGGCGTCAAGCCGCCGCTCTCCAAAAACCGCCCTCTGGTTACGGCTTCAGTCCCATGCGCCGCAGCAGGTCGGCGAAGGGTGCTGACGCGGCCTGGGCAGCCGAGCAACCGCGCGCCGCCGTCCGAGTTTGGCTGAGCATCTTAGCCGAGAACCCACCCCTACGCCAGACTATTGCCTGTCGGTCGACTCCGGCAGGGATGCCGACGAACCGGAGGCAAGGATGCCTGCGCACCAATCTCGGCAAAAACTTCGTCCACCCGCGCAGCACCCGCGTCTAAGGGATTGGCAAGGGGTTTCGCCACGAAAATAAACGCAGCATTCGGCGGGCACTGTCGGAACCGTGTTTATTCTCCTCCTGCCTCTTCGGAGGCGAACCTGAATCGCTTAAGTAGTGAGCAAGGTACGAATTCGAAAATCAGGAGGAACCGAAAAGATGAGAAAGATACTTTTCCATAGTTTATTTTTGTTCGGGGCCATCACGACGCTCTGTGGCGTGGCCGCGGCCGGACCAAAAGGCCGTGACCTGCGTTCGGATCGCCGAGACATTCGGCGAGACACGCGCGACATCCGCCACGATCGCGGCGATATTCGCAAGGATGAACGCGAACGCCGGACCGACGTGCGCGACCTTCGCGACGATAAGAAAGAGGGCGCGTCGAAAGCCGAGTTGCAGGCGGATCGGAAAGATATTGCCGGC
>DATGVD010000562.1:0-4174 GCA_035300785.1 Pyrinomonadaceae bacterium
CGGTCCCAACCCGAAGTTTGGACCGAAGCCGCCAACGAACGGCGACTGCACAAACGGCTGGCCGGCCGTGTAATAGGTATTAAATACCGGATTCCCGTTACCCGGCGGAAAGAATGGCGGACGGAATACGGCCGTGCCGGCGAGCGTGCCAACGTTCGGACCTGATGGCGCGAGAATGATCGCGGGCCCGATGCCTAATCCAGTTGCCGAAAAGAACAACTGCGAGTTCGGCAAAAGGAACGAAGACAGATTTGTCGGGTTGTTGACCTTGATGCCGCGAAAAGCGGTGGAGTTGAAGAACAGCTCCAAATGATCGTTCAGGCCGACGTTAAAGCTGAGCGGAATCTCTGTGATGTCAACATTGCCGGGATCGCGATCGAAGTTGCTGTACGCGATACTGAATGTGTACTCTCCCTTGCGCAACGTCGAGCCATCGTAGATCGTGAATAGCCCAGTCGGGCCTCCCGGAGGTCCTCCCGTGCCCACCGACGGCGATTGATTCCTCGGATCGTTTTCCGATCTGTGCGTCTGCGCAGACGTAACGGCCGACAAAATGAAAATGGCGAGCACACAAAGCAGCACTCTGTTCGCGAGTCTCATCGCGTTCCTCCTGCGATATGAAATGTAAGGTTCGGGCAACCGAGCCAGTGAAGATAAAGCAGCGGTCGATTTCGAGGTATTGAGATTCCCTGCTCGAAGCATCACGCTAGTTACCTTTTGAACCCGGACGCTCGAACTACCAGCGTCAACGACAACGTTAACGAAACTGCTTCCGCTCAACTCCAGGTTTCTGGCTGATGGAGCGGCGCAACAAAGAGGGCTACCACCCGTCGAATATCCGAAGCCTCTCTCTAAGTTCTTAATACCTAATATTCTAGCGCTCCTTTATAAGCAAACAGAGCGCCGATGTCAACCATCATTTCAGGGCTCGGTATGGTCCAGATCTATTATCTCTTCCTGAACGATCCCAACGGCCCGGAAATACTAGCGAAACATAACATTACCTGTACCCGGAAATCAAGGCCTTTTCACAACTTACGGGGGAATTGTTGTATGTTTTTTCTGTTACGCATAGATGCCGCGCATCCGAGTATCGTATGCGACGCGGTCAATAGCCAGCATGTAGGCCGCCGTCCGAGTGTCCACCGAATGCGCGTCGGCATAACGGCAGAGATCGTTAAAGCTGGCTACCATCGTATCCTTAAGCCTTTCATTCACGACGTCCTCGCGCCAAAAATAACCCATGCGATCCTGCACCCATTCGAAGTACGAAACCGTCACGCCGCCGGCATTCGCCAGGATGTCAGGGACTACGAAGATGCCCTTCTCGTACAGAATCTTGTCGGCGGCTGCGGTGGTTGGGCCATTCGCTCCTTCAGCCAGAACCTTGCACTTTAGTCGCTCGGCATTATGCGAGGTGATCTGATTTTCAGTCGCGGCCGGAATCAACACGTCGCAATCCAATTCCAACAGTTCTGAATTGCCGACGTATTCCGCGCCGCCGTAACCTTCAAACGAGCGCGTCGTCTGCAAATACTTCAAAGCTGCGCCGATGTCGATGCCATCTGAGTTGTGAATGCCACCATGCACGTCAGATATTCCTGTCACTTTATAGCCTGCTTCATAAAGCAGCTGGGCGGCGATGCCGCCGACGTTGCCGCTTCCCTGCACGACCACGCGCGTATCGGCCGGAGTCATCTTGAATCTCTTAACGGCCTCGCCTACGACAATCAATAACCCTCTGCCCGTGGCTTCGCGTCGTCCCCTCGATCCGCCCAGGTCAATCGGCTTGCCGGTTACCACCGCATTCACCGTGTGGCGAGCATGCATCGAATACGTGTCCATGATCCACGCCATGGTCTGCTCGTTCGTATTCATATCCGGAGCGGGCACGTCCTTCTCAGGCCCGATGAAATCAAGCAACTCAGACGCATACCGGCGCGTCATTCGTTCCAACTCGCCCAGAGACATCTGGATCGGGTCGCAAATAATGCCGCCCTTTGCGCCGCCGAATGGGACGTTAACGACTGCGCACTTCCAGGTCATCCACGCCGCCAGGGCACGTATTTCATCAATGTTGACGTCGAGTGAATAACGAATCCCGCCTTTCGCCGGACCGCGCGCAAAGTTGTGCTGCACGCGAAATCCTTCGAACACCTGGATGCGGCCGGAATCCATTCGCGTCGGAATGTAGACTTTTAGCTCGCGATTGGGCACGCGCATCACCGCGTAGAGATCGGGATCCAGATTTAGTAACTGCGCCGCGCGATCGAACCGCGACATCATCGACTCGAACGGATTGTCTTCCTTGATCTCTCTAATGTCGTCAACCAGTGCGGTAGTCATATGCAATCTCCGGCGGCTCGAACATAGTCGAAAGCTTAATGAAATCCATAGGCGGAGCAAAATGGTAACGCATGAGGTTAGAAGGCGCAACCAGCCCATTTATTTCATTCATGATGATTTGGACGCAACGCAAAGTTGCGTGATAACATCGAAACCCGGCAAGCCAGAGCAAGCGCCGGCTCAACCGTCCTGGACCCAAGCGAAGCTACAGATGATTTTTCAAAGCTCGCGTTCATTCCTTCTCGCGATAGTCGTTTTCATATTGGTTGCGGTATGCGCTTCTGCCGCCGCGGCTCAAACTGTTGACTTCACCGACGGCGAAAGCGATCCCGTGAAGCTCTTTGAACGGGCGCAGAACGCCCACGCCAAGGGCGATCTTGAACGCGCGCTCGCTCTTTACGAAGAAGCAATTAAACTACGTCCCGAGTTTCCGGAAGCAGAGTATCAGCGCGGCGTGGCGCTGGCGGCCCTCAAGCGTCCGGCCGAAGCGGAGATCGCCTTGCGCCGCGCGATCGAGTTGCGCAAGGATTGGGCTCTGCCCTACAGCGCGCTGGGCAACCTGCTCAGCCGTTCTGAGAAAGACAAGGAAGCCGAACCGTTGCTGCGGCGCGCGCTCCAGTTGGGCGCGAAGGATTTCACCACTCTCGATTCGCTTTCGACGGTTCGCTGGCGAGCCGGCGATAAGCCGGAAGCGCTCGCCCTCGCCCAGCGCGCGACTGAAGACGAAGGCGCGCCGGCTTCCGTATGGGTCTGGCGCGGAATCGTAGAACGCGCGAACGGGAACGCGACGGCGGCGGCGGCCAGTCTTGACCACGCTGTGCAAATGGAACCAACGAACGTCGCCGCTCTCCGCGAACGCGCCGAAGGGCGGCTTGCCGCCGGCGAATATGATCAGGCGATCGAAGATTTGAAAGCGGCACTCCTGATCGTTCCTGGTGACAAGGAGATTTCGTTGCGACTCGCAAAGGTTTACCAACTCGCTAACAAGCCGGACGAAATGCGCCGCGTTTACGAATCCATTGGTTACGAAGTCTTTGGTCCAGGCGTCTCACCAACTCCCCAGTCGCCGGGAGTCCTTAACGTCAAGGGAAGCGCGCAGGACATCACGGCCGCCAACGCCGATGATCCAAAGATCTCCCAGCCGGCGCTGGAAAGACTGATCGCCGCAAACCCGAAGAACGCCGGGTTGTTCGCGCGACTAGGTGAGGTCACGCGCCGCATCGATCCGCAAAAGAGCGCCGAATCCTACCGCCACGCCAACGAGATCGATCCGCATAATCCCAGGTACGCGACCGGTTATGCCGCCGCTCTGGTGCAGGCGCGACGCTTTGCTGAAGCGGTTCCAATCTTGCGACAAATCATTGCCTCCGCTCCGAATGAGTACTTTGCGCACTCGAACCTCGCGCTGGCGCTTCACGAGTTGAAGCGATACGCAGATGCCTTGCCGGAACTCGAGTGGGTGGCGAACGCTCGCCCAGATAACGCCGTAACTTATTTTTATATAGCCATCGCGCATGATAATCTCGAAGAGTACCAGCAGGCGCTTGAGGCTTACGAAAAGTTTATGTCCCTGGCGGATCCAAGTGTCAACAAACTCGAAATCGAAAAAGTTAATTTGCGGCTTCCGAAGCTTCGCGATCAAATCAGTCGTGGACAGGGCGTGAAAAAGAAAAAGAGCTGACTCGCGCTCATTCGCCTGGTCAAAGAGAATGTCAGGCTCAAGTCATCGCAATTGGACACCGTTATCGTGCGGCGTCTTATTGTGTTTCGTGTCAGGGGCAGCGTCGGCCCAGCAGCAGCCTCGCTCTCCGCGACTGCCCGCGCCGCC